>NZ_LWSR01000089.1:0-6483 GCF_001660745.1 Gardnerella sp. 26-12 | reverse complement strand
GGGGGGGGGTATTCGTTTCCTCGCCTGCCTATGCTGACGGTTATGTAGACGGCACTGGCAACAATGTTTATTACGGTTTCAAAACTGATGCAAAATATGCCGAGGCTCATTTCAACATTGACGTTGAATATTACGATACCTTTGAGCACGCCAAAGCTGGCGGTACTGAAGGCATAGACCCTCTTGGTAAATTTGTTCGCGTTCATTATCTTTCTAATTGCCACAACAATGCTACAGCTGACGATTGGCGATTCCGTCCAATGTGGTGGTTTGGTGTTCCTGCTGGTTTGAAAGATCCTCAAGATATTCAATTTAAGCGTATTGAAAAGTTAACAAAAAATGGCAAGGAGCAGGTTAAACCTGCTGGTTCTTCGCAATATATTACAACCGACGCAAACGGTTATGGCGTTGTTTCTGACAAACATTTTAATAGTCCTAAGGAATGGACTAATATTTCTAATTATTATTTTAGTGACGAAAATATTCTTGCCAGCAAAGGCTGGAAACAGCTTATGGGCTTGGGTACCAAAGACAATAAAGGCTACGATAATGCGGGCAATACCGCACAACAATGGGAAGAATACCAAAAGCAAACTCAAGGCCTTAAGGGTATTTTCGTAGACTGGGAGTCTGCTGGTCAGCGTTGGTATGACATGACTTACGTTTCCGAGATGGAAGACAATGCATGGAAAGAGCGTGACACCAATCCGCTTCGTTTTGCCGCTGGCGTTTACCGTTTTGCAGGTAACTGGCACTATGCGGTTGGTCAAAAGCACAATACGCCAAAGATTGCGGATTATTTGAAGCTTGCGTATCCAGAGGTTACAAAGGTTAAGAAGACTAACGCTTTAAGTGAAGCCGAGCAAAAGGCTATTAAAGAAAAAATTGAAAAAGCGAATGAAAACACCAAGTACTTCAAGGAATTAGTTGCTGATAATGGTGTTGTGGTAAATAAGGATGGCTCTGCAACTATCACTTTCAAAGACAAGACGACTCGCACGATTCCTGCAAGCCTTCTTGTTGCACAAGATGAATCCGACAGCGACAGATATAAGCCAGTTATGCCAGATCGCATACCTGTTGTAAAGCCTGATTCGTTAAGTGATGATGATAAAAAGGCTGTTATTGATGCGTTCAAGAAGGCGAACCCTGATAGCAGCGAATTTAGCAAGCATCTTGCCAAGGATAATGCTATTGCTTTCGATAAAGACGGCAAGAACCTTGTTGTGACTTACGAAGATGGCTCAAAAGCTACGATTCCTGCGTCTGAGCTTGTGTTCCAAGGGCCAAAAATCTCCGATTGGGCGCCTTACGTGGTACCTGATCCAATTGAGGTTGGGAATCTTTCTAGCTTGACTACAGAAGAGCAAAAGCAAGTAACCGATGCTTTTGATAAAGCAAACGCTGACTTGGATGTTTATAATGCAGCCAAGAAGGATGGCAAAACTCCTGTAAGCTTCGATAAAGACTTCAAGAACGCCATCATCACTTGGGCAGACGGTTCAACAACAGAGATTCCTTCTTGGCAATTCTTAAAGCAAAAGGCTGCTGAGGAAAATCCAACTCCAAAGCCGCCTGCTCCAACTCCTGCTGCTGAAAAAGAGTTCATCGTTGAACGTCCTGAACAACAATCAAGGGTTAATTTCGATCCCTTTAACGCTACACAAAAAGACGTAAATGATAATAAGACGCAGCTTGATGCTATTGTCTCTCAATTTATGAAGAAGCTTAAAGCTAAGGATGCTAAGAATCCTGATACGTCTGTAACAATCAAAGGTGTTGAATTTAAGATAGTAGAGGGTAAGGGCGTAGTAGTATTCCATGCTGACAACTACAAAGATGCTACATACCCAATGAGCGTATTCCTTAAGCAAATGGCAAATAAGCAAACGCCTCAGACACCTTCTACGGAAACTAAGACGGAAACTGACAAAGACAATCCAGGGAATACCTTTACTTATAAAGTTACAAAGACTGAGATTGAGGGTAATACACCAACTGTTCCAGAAGCTGTGAAGGCATTAAAGCAGTTTGTAAAAGACAATTACGATAATGTAACTGAAGATGATTTAGCTACTGTTGCAGACAGCGTTGAGGTTAAAAAAACTTGGACTCCAAAAGCCGGTACTAAGAATATGGGTCCTTACGGTGTATCTGGTAAGAATGGTGGACCGATGCTTAGTATCAGTTTACGCGATGATAAGGGTATCAAGGTTATTGGTCGTCCATGGGCTGACAACGATGATGGGGGAGATTGGGATTCTGCCTCGCAAACCGAATTGATTACCATCCAAGCTAACGATTTGTATGTTAAAAAGAACAGCTCTCAACCTCAAAAAGATAATACGATTGACAATCTAAAGCAGCAAGCTAAGGATTTGCTGAAGAAGCGCAAAGGTGCTCCTGACAATCTCACTAACGAAGATTTGAAGCGCGCTGGCATCGACAATCCTGATCAGTTGGATGATTCCAAGATCGATAGCATGGCTCAAGGTCAAACAGCCGAGAAGGACCTGCGCGATCTTATTCGCAAGCTCACCGATGCCAAGAAGGCTGAGCGCAAGTACAATCCAATTCCTGAGATTGAAGTTACCGACCCAGAAAATCTGTCTGAAGCTGATTTCAAGAAAGCTGCGGAAGCATTCTTGAAAGCCAATTACGATGGCACGGATTCACTAGCAGAAGATAAGGCGCCGTATAACGTTCCTACGAGTCTCACGCCAAAAACAGATACAGTTAAGATGGAGCTTAGCTCAACTTCTAATGCTAATGGCATTGCAAAGGTTACATATAAGAATAGTGATTTTACAACACTTGTGTTCCAGGATTCTGCTAATAATGATTTGTTCTCCGTTAAGGTAACTTATAAGAAGGCGGGAACCCCTGCGCCAACGCCTGATGCTGGTCAACTCCAGCAGATGAAGGATGATGCGAAGAAGATTATCGACCGCAATCCAAAGCTTACTGAGGAGCAAAAAACCCAGTATAAGAATGAGATTGATAATGCTAAAGGTGCTGATGATATTCAGAATATTCTTAAGAAGGCCAACGAGCAGGCTGGCAAGAATAATGTAACTCCTGAACAGTTAAAGGAAAAAGAAAAGAAAGACAAAGAAAATAAGGAAAAAGAGCAGAAAAAAGAGGAAGATAAAAAGCAGGAGGACCAGAAGAAGCAAGAGCTACAGGATAAGAAAAAGAAAGCTTCTGATGCAATTGATGGTCTTGGCAATCTGACTCAAGATGAAAAGGATAAGCTCAAGGAAAAGCTGAATGGAAAGAGTGGGGATGCTACCAAGCCTGGTGCTAAGACTCCTGAAGAAGTTCAGCAGATTTTAGATGAAGCTAATAATCTTAATGAAGCGCACAAGGATGTTAGTGCTGGCGCGCTTCCATTCTTAAGCCACGGCAATGCTAACAGCGAGGACGATAAGGCTCTTAAGGAGTTAATTGGTTCTGATCCAAGCAAGAAGGATGCAGCACTCACTGCTTTGGAAGATGCTCTTGCAAAGAAGGATCCTGCTGCTACTGCAGAAGAGATTAAGAATGATCTTGACGCAGCCAAGCGCCAGAACGCAATTAACGAGCAGAATGCTAAGAATGCTGGTATTGCCAAGCTTGATGCTAAGAAGGCAGAACTTGATGCAGCATACAAGGCGTTGAATGATGAGCAGAAAGCAAAAGCTAAAGATAAGTATGAAGCTGCCACTAAGGCAATCGATGATGCCAAGAACACTGTTAACAGTGCAACAAAGCCTTCTGACATCAAGAATGCTGTTGATGGCGTGAAAACTTCGTTTGATGACGCAAACAAGGCAATCGAAGATGCTAAGGGCAAGCGCGATACTTCTCAGAACACATACGATGATCAGTCTGTACTTAATAAAGAAAAGGAAGATCAGAAGAAACGCATTCAAGATAGTGATCTTCCAGATGCTGAAAAGCAGAAGGCTATTGATGACATCAATGATGCAAAGAAGATTGGCGACCCAACTGCTATTGCTAATCGCGCTTTGAAGGCTAAGAAGATAGAGGATGCTAAGAAGCAGATTGCTGCGCTTGATCATTTGAACAATGCGCAGAAGGAAGCTTTCAAGAAGATTATTGAAGATACTGATGCTTCTGATCACAAGAACGCTGACGGTACAACTTCTGACGACATCGACGACGCGCTTGCCAATGCTACTGCAACCGATACTGCCATGGCTCGTCTTGAAAAGCTGAAAGAGATCGCTGATAAGTTCGCTAAGGGCGACAAGTATAAGGGTCTGCAAGAAGGCAATGAGCAAAAGAAAGCGTTTGACGATGCTGCTACTGCTGCTGGAGCCGTGCTAGACAAAGCTAATGGCGATCCTAAGGATGCGGATCAGGTTAATGAGCTGTATAAGGATCTTCTTAAGGCAATGCAGGCGATTGATGACAAAGTTAAGGGTGCGGGCGTAAGTACTGATGCACTTCAGGCTGAAGTGGATAACGATTCTAAGCTTAAGCCAACGCCAGCTAATCCTAACGATTCCACTAAGCCGGCTACACCTGGCGATCCTCTGTACACGACCGCTTCTAAGGAGAAGAAAGAGGCCTTTGATCAGGCACTCTCTGACGCGGAAGCGGCATTGAAGAAAGCTAAGGAAGATAACGCAAATCAAGCGAAGCCAGACTCTACTCCGCGCACTCCCGAGCAAGAGGCTAAAGATCAACAAGCGGTAGACGACGCACTTCAGAAGCTTGAAAATGCGCGTAAGGCGCTTGATGGCGTTGATACCAAGCCGTTGCAAGAAGAGATTGATAAGGATAGCAACGTTAAGAACTCAGATAGGTATACGTATTCTACTACGACGGAAAAGAAGACTGCGTTTGATCAGGCTCTTCAAGATGCTAAGGATCTTATCGATAAGCTAACTGGTACGAAGAAGGCTGCTGCAGGCGAGGAAGATGTAACAACTAAGACTCAAGCTGAAAAGCAGAAGCTTGTTGACGCTGCTCTTGCAAAGCTTAAGGCAGCTGAAGAGGCTCTTGACGGTAAGAAACCAACTCCGACCCCAACTCCAAGTCCACTGCCAACTCCTGGTTCTGGTTCTGAAGCTGGTTATGGTGTGAATGATAATGCGCCTACTACTGTGGATAAGGGTGAGTTGAATGTTCAGATTCAGGGTGCTGAGTCTGATTCACAGCCTGGAAATGCTGATAATGGTAACGCTGGTGCTGGCGTAAACTCGGGTAATGCAGGTAACGCTGCTAACACCAATGCTGCCAACGCTAACGCTAATAATGCTAATGGCGCAAGTTCTGCTGCTGTGAACGCTGCGGTTGAAAGCAATCCGGCTGTGAAGCAGGCTGATGCTCAAGTTTCTAAGGCTCAGGCGGCTTTGGATGCTGCTTTGGCTGAGGCTAAGAAGGTTGCGGCTGATCCTAACGCAACTCAGGCTCAGGTTGATGCTGCAGCTCAGAAGCTTTCTGCTGCTCGTAAGGCTTTGGCTGCTGCTAAGGCTCATGCGGCTGATGTTCGTGCTTCTGTGCGCGCTCAGGTGTTGAAGAGTGGTAGTGCTGCTCAGCTTAGTAAGACTGGTAGTGACGTGTCTGTGTTTGGCTTGTTTGCTGCAACTCTTAGTGCTGCTGGTGCTGCGCTTTTCTCAACTAAGCGTCGTGGTACTTCTCGCCACAGTAGTAAGTAGAATATTTGCTAGCTGGTCTGGTTATTGCAGATCAGCTAGTTTTAGAGCTGCTTAATGTTTGCTTAATTGTATTCAGTAAGTTTGCTGAGTATTGGGTTAATTAGCATAATGAAGTTAATGTAAAACGTGTCTCACTTTGCGTCTTTCTTTACTACGCAAAGTGAGGCATTTTTGTATGAGAATATTTTTATTTAACACGAATTGAAACAGTCTTGAAAATATGGGAGAATTACCACATGACTACAGTTATTATGCATACTTCTGAAGGCGATATAAAAATCAATTTGTTTGACAGTAAAGCGCCTGAAACCGTCAAAAATTTTGTTGGCTTAGCTACTGGTGAGCGCGAGTGGCTTGACCCATTCAGTGGAAAACCTTCGCATGAGTCATTCTACGATGGTTTAACTTTCCACCGCATCATTAAGGATTTCATGATTCAGGGTGGCTGCCCACTCGGCAATGGAACTGGCGGTCCTGGATACGAGTTTGACGATGAAATTGACGCGTCCTTGAAGTTCGATAAGCCTTATTTGCTCGCTATGGCAAATGCTGGAAAGCGTCACGGTCGTGACGGTCGTTTGCATGGCACTAACGGTTCGCAGTTCTTCATTACAACTGTGCCAACTCCATGGCTTGACGGTCACCATACAATTTTCGGCGAAGTTGCTGACGATGAATCGAAGGCGGTTGTCGATAAGCTCGAGGCTGTTGCGACGGATCGATCTGATGCTCCTCTTGAGCCTGTAGGTATTATTTCTATTGAAGTTTTGTGATTAAACGTTATGATTTAATACTCTTTAATATTCTTTAATAC
>NZ_LWSR01000088.1:8641-38850 GCF_001660745.1 Gardnerella sp. 26-12 | reverse complement strand
ATATTTGAAATAATTGAATTTGACAATATAAAGCATAAACTTGATGAAGTTGATATGTTATTGAAAAAGTTGTTGAGTTTTCTAACGATGAATCGTTTATTAAAAAATAAGTGATTAAATATTGTTAGCGAGCGAGTTGGAGAGTTAGCGAGTTAGGAAGTAGGTAAGGAGTGCGTATGTTTGATATGAGTTTTGGTGCAGATGCTGGTTTTGGTGCAGGTGATGCGGCTGGTGACGGCTTGGAAAGCATGTATCAAGAAGTGATTTTGGATGCTGCGCGAAATCCGCATGGCAAAACTCATTTTGAAAGCACGGATGCGCTCGCACAAGCGGAATTGCAGGAAGAATTTCAAGAATCTGCTGAATCTGCCGAATCTGCAGAAAATACAGAATCTTCCGAAAATAAAGAATCTGCTGAAAATACAAAATCTGCCGAAATCACCCTAAATAATACTCACGAAAGTTGCGCTGTTACATCTGACGAAAACTCTGCTTTAGGTCAATCGCACCAATTCAATCCAACTTGCGGCGACGAAGTTACCATGCGCGTGGAGCTTTCACGCAGCGCAAATAATGACGAAACACCAATAGTGTCAAGTATTAAGTGGGACGGTCACGGCTGCTCAATTTCGCAAGCAAGCCTTTCAATGATGGTTGATCTAGTCGAAGGAAAATCAGTTGACGAAGCCTTACAATTAGACGCGCTTTTCCACAAACTTATGGAATCTCGCGGAGAAGGTTTGCAAAGCGAAGAGGACGAAGATGCGCTGGAAGATGCAATGGTTTTGCAAGGCGTATCGCGCTACCCAATGCGAATTAAGTGCGCGCTTTTGGCGTGGGAAGGCTTAAAAGACAGCATTGCAAAGGCTATGAAAGAACTATAAAATCTTTATGTAACGTAAAAGCAAGGAATATTATGGCAGAAAATCAATCGGCATCTGAGGTGATGTATGAAACGCATCCTGCGAATTTAAGCGCGAATGACATTGGCCGAGTTACAGAAGATGATATTTTAGACGCTTTACACGATGTTGTGGATCCTGAGCTTGGCATTGACGTGGTTGATTTAGGCTTGGTTTATGGTATTGAAATTGATGAGCTTGGGCGCGCAATTATTACTATGACGCTTACTACGCCTGCATGTCCGTTAACTGAATTGATTGAGGATGAGTGTGCGAATGCGCTCGCAGGCTTGGTGGAAGAGTTTCGTATTGATTGGACGTGGAAGCCGCGTTGGAGCGTTGAAAACATTAATGAGGACGGTCGCGCGCAGCTTGAGGCGCTTGGCTACAATCTCAACAGTTTGCAAGCGAATTTTGCTGCAGGAATGTACGGTTCTGGCGTAGTTGGCGATGCGTCAATGAGTGCTGGTATTCCGCCAACTGTGTGAGTATTTGGTTTGTGTGTTGTTTCTGTTTTGCTGTTTTGTTTTGAGAGCAACGTATTGCACAAGTGGGAATTATGGGCGCTGAAATAAAGGCAGTTAGTGCAAGCGGTATCTGTGATATTCGCGAAATAAGTGATGTGCGCGAAAATAGTATCCGCGAGTATGCTTTGCGCAGAATAACTGACGTTGTTTTCGACTTGCAATTGCTTGTGGATTGGGATGCGCGCCGCACTCTGGATGCAGATTATCCGGATTTTATTGGGGAAGTGCTTTTTAGTTTCGAGCCTGAGTGGGGATTTGAGTTTCACGAGTCATTGCGCGAGGCTGGGTGGAGCAGCAAGCAAGCGCTGGATTCGTTTGATGAGCATCACGGACCGGCAGTTACGTGGCTATATCGCTTGTATTTTGAGCGTTTCGAGCGCGGTTTTGCAGGCGAGCTCGCGGATGCTTCTGCCGCGGCGCGCGAGTTGATTGCGAGCGGCGTGCGCGTGTGGGCACTTGGTAACGCTTCTTGCGATTGGGTAAACTGCGCGCGCAAAACTTGCCCAATACTCAGCGAGCTTAACGGCGTTTGTGCATCTTACGAAACGCATTTGCGCAAACCTGACGTAATGCTTTACCGCACGTTTTTGCAACAAACCGGTCTTTCCGCTGCTTCCGCGCTTTTTCTTGAAAGTGACTCTCGCGCAGCTTCTGCAGCGTCGCTGCTTTATTCTTAAGCTGCATTTCTAATCTGCGCGCGCTCGGCCGCTTCGAGCGAATCGTAGCCATACATGTGCACGGTATTCGCGATTATCGTTTGTGTAAGATTTAGGTTTTCCGCGCGCAAGTTATGTACAAAACGCTGGTATTTAGCGAAAGTTGCGTCAGAATACGTGTTTAATTCGCCTCGCAAATACGTTTCAAAAGACGTATTCTCTGCCGTATCTTCGCTAGTTTTAAGCACGCGCATCGCAAAACCCAAATGCGGGTAGTGCTCGCGAAAATCCGCAGCCCACTCAACTTGAGTTAAAATAATCTGCTCCTGCGCGCTTTTTCTAGGCTCCAAAATTGGCTTAATATAAGGCTTAATCGTGCGCTCAAAAATTTCCGGCGCAGTCGACTCCATCATTCGCGCATACTTTTCCGTAATCAAATTGCCGCCGTTGCTGTTTGCGCGCTCAAGATCCTGCTTATAAGACTCCTGCAAATCCAGCGGCCACGCCAAAAACTGACTCATGCGCATAATGCGAAAAGTTGGCCAGTTTCCTTGGCAATTCGCGCGTCCGCCTTCGTTTTCTGTAAGCTGAAACTGATCCCACTCGAGTTTAGTGATTTCTTCCGCAAGATTTTCTGCTTTCGCAAGCTTTTGCGCTTTCGTATTTACTGATGAATCGCACATCATAAGCTCCTTAAGCACGCAGCGCGCGAATTAATATGCGCTTCAACGTACGGCCGCTGCCATTCCAAAAAAGTTTCGTCGCAATCGCTTAAGCCTTGATATTGCAATTCTCGCACAATATCTTCGCAAATGCTGTCAATTATTTGCGTAACTTGCTTTTGCGCAATTCCCGCTCCTTTGCCGCCTTCGCCAAAACCGTCGCCGCCGGAACCGTCGCCGCCAAAACAAGCAGCGGAAGAAAGTCGCATTACCGACTCAAGTTTGCTGCATACTTCCGGAAGCCTAGATGCCATGCGATTGCTGAGCTTGCGCAATGCCGCAAACTGCCACTTGTAGTAAGGCAAGTAGCCTGCGGTTACAGGATTGTTGAGCAGAAAAACGAGGGAAGCAGTTGCGCGCACGAATTCGTTGATAGAAAGCCATGCTGCGGATGCGTCTTTGCGCGCAATCATGCGTGGGAAATTGTATTGGCCGGCTTGCGAAATCATGCCAAGTCTGCGCGAGATTAGTGAGATTCGCACGTCGTTCGGCATGAGTTTGAAGCTTTGGCGCGCTTTTGAGAACTCGCCAAGAGGATCTGCGAAAATTTTTCCGTTCGTCGCTGCTGCAAGCGTTGACTCGCTTAATGAGAGCCATAAGTGCGGCTCGTTTGCGGCCGGGGCAGTGGGGAAGCCGGTTATATTTTCGAAAAATTCGCTTATGCGAAATATTCCGACGCGCTTGCTGCTTTCGCATGATTTGGCGCGCTGCGTTTCGTTGCGAGATTCAAAACCGGCGTATTTTTGCGGAAGTGCGTTGTAAGCGTTTTGCAAATCCGCGCCAATTTCCGCGTAATCTTCGTCAGTAAGCCACAAGCAGAATCCGGGACCAAAATCGTGGTCGCGCGAAATTTCGTCGTCAAAACCGTAGCATTCCGAACCGTGACCAACTAATCCTGCTGCAATGCGATTTTTGTACCTCGCGAATTTTGGCTGATCAAGTAACGGCTTTCCGTAAGTTTGCCAGTATGATTGCGCTAATTGCATGCCGGTTTTTATGTTATTGTTTGCTGTGTGTTGGTTTTCTGTTTGTTGGCTTTCTGTTTGTTGGCTTGATGATTCTTGAATTTTTGTAGATAATTTTGCAGATACTTTTTCGGATATTTTCGTAACTTTTTCTGCCAACTTGCGCGTTTGTCGCAAATTTTCTGCCGTAATCGCGTAAGATTCGCTATCTTTTCCGTAGCATCTCGCAATCAAATCAAGTGCCTTACTGTAACTTTCCTCAGCCTGAGCGTACTCTCCGCGCGCGCACTGTACTTGCGCAAAGCCTGCCAATGCAGAAGCGTAGTGCGGCTGATTTTCGTTATTCCCCGCAATATACATGCGAACGCTGGTCGAAGCGTGTTCAAAAGCGGATTCAAGAGTTGCGGATTTGCTGTTTGTGCTGGTGTTGGGATGCGAGCACTCCTTCGTATGCTCCTTCGTACACTCCTGCAGCATCGAAAGCGCAAGATTCGTGTGCGTGGCGGCAATATCGATGTCGCACTCAGGATCCGTGCTCGTATTTTGCAAAATTTCAAGCGCCTGATTAAGCTCCTCAATTGCATCATGCGTGCGACCGGTTTCGCTGTAAAGCATCGAAAGATTGTTGTGAAGCGCGGCAAGCTTGCGGTTTTTAGTGCCGAGCGTTTCGGTGGATTCGTTAAGAGCTTGAGTGTAAATTTTTTCGGCGCGATCGTAGCTGCCTGCCGCGCGAAGGCTTGTGGCGGCGTTAATTAGCGTAGTTGTGCCAGCTTCCGTGCCAGCTAGCTGCATTTTGTTTGCAAGATTTAGAGCGCGATTGATGATTGGCTGATTTTTTGTGTGCTCTCCGCGCGAACGGTAAAAGCCCATGAGTTCGTTGAGAATAGACAGTTGCAGGGGATTGGCTTCGGTAAGTTTTCGCAAAAGATACGTTTCAATCGCGTCTGCGCTCGCGTGATTCGCGAACATTTCGTCAAGCTCGTTATAAAATTGCGCAGCGTCCTCCATCAAAGCCCCCTTGCTATTGCGCTTGTTCACAATCAATCGACTTCAATTTTACAGCCATGTAAAGAAACTGCCGCTTTCACGCCAAATTGCGGCAGAAACTTTACGCACGTGTAAAGGAAATATCGCCTACGCGCCTTAATTCGGCAGAAATTTTACAGCCGCGTATAGGAAATGTCGGAATTGCGTGTGCGTGGGTGGAGGGTGATTCTAGAAATCAAAAGTCGGGCTGGCGGGATTTGAACCCGCGGCCTCTTCGTCCCGAACGAAGCGCGCTACCAAACTGCGCTACAGCCCGATGCTGAAACTAGCAAGCATATGCGCATAAAAGTTCCAACAACGTCCGTAATGTTACAGGTTGGCTAATACAAATTATTGTAAAGCGTGTGCAAGTCGCGCAAAGCAAGTCACGCAAAGTAAGTCCCGCGTAAGCATATTGCTACAGGCTGCGGAATTTCTTTGTAAACATATCGCAAATTATCACTGCAAGTCGCGTATAAAACCTGTATTACCTACTGGCTACAATTAGCGTTTATGACTGACACCAATACTGCAATGTCTGCCGCGCAAAGTGCCGCAGAATCTGCCGCTAAAAATGCAGCAGAAAACGAAGCAACAGATACCGTCAATGAAATTGACACTGTTGAACATGCCGAAATGTTACTCGCTCAAGACGAGGCAATCGCCAAGCGCGTAAACGAAGGCGCAACCTTGGATGAAGCAATCGACCCAAGCAATAAAGAATTTGGGCCACAAGCTCATCCTGAGCAGGTACAGATGCGCGTTGCTAAGCGCGCAATGATGCTTAAGGAGGGTGTGCAGCCTTATCCTGTGCATCTTAACGTTACTGACACAATCGAAAAGGTGCGTGCTGATTTCGATGGCAAGCTTGAAGCTGGCGAAGAAACCGATACCGAGGTTGGTATTGCAGGTCGCGTGCTTTTCTTGCGTAACGCTGGCGGCTTGTGCTTTGTTAAGCTTTCTGCCGGTGACGGTACTACGATTCAGGCGATGGTTTCCAAGAAGGAAATTGGTGAGGAGTCCATTAAAAGTTTTAAGCAGATGGTGGATTTGGGTGACCACTTGTACGTTCGTGGTCGCGTGATTTCTTCTAAGACTGGCGAGCTTTCTGTATTTGCAACCGAGTGGGCGATTGCGGCTAAGGCTTTGCAGCCGCTTCCGGCTTTGCATAAGGAATTAAGCGACGACACTCGTACGCGCAAGCCTTATATTGGCATGATTGCGGACGAGAAGATTCGCGATATGGTTCGCAGGCGTTCGCGCGCTGTGGCTTCGCTTCGCCGCACTTTCGACAGTCATGACTTCTTGGAAGTCGAAACTCCAATGTTGCAAACGGTTCATGGCGGTGCTGCTGCTCGTCCATTTACAACTCACATGAACGCTTTCGACATTGATCTTTATTTGCGCATTGCGCCTGAGCTTTTCTTGAAGCGTTGCTTGGTTGGTGGCATTGAGCGCGTGTTCGAAATCAACCGCGATTTCCGCAACGAAGGCGTGGATGCAACTCACGCTCCAGAGTTTACAATGCTTGAGGCTTACCAAGCTTACGGCACTTACGATACGATTGCTGCTCTTACCAAGGAGCTGATTCAGAAGGCTGCTGTCGATGCTTTCGGTTCCACTAAGGTGACTTTGCTTAATGGCGAAGAGTACGATTTTGGCGGCGAGTGGAAGCAGATTACCATGTACGGCTCGCTTTCCGAGGCTTTGGGCGAGGAGATTACGCCGGAAACTTCCGTTGAGCATTTGGGTGCGATTGCAGACAAGCTTGGTGTTGAGCGCGACGAAGTGGAGAATCACGGCAAATTGGTTGAGCACTTGTGGGAGCACTTCTACGAGGATAAGCTTTACGCGCCAACGTTTGTGCGCGACTTCCCAGTTGAGACGAGCCCGCTTGTTAAAGGTCATCGTACGAAGCCTGGAATGGTCGAAAAGTGGGATTTGTACGTGCGTGGCTTTGAGCTTGCAACCGGCTACTCCGAGCTTAACGATCCTGTTGTGCAGCGCGAGCGCTTTGTTGCTCAAGCTAAGGATGCTTTGGCTGGCGATGTTGAGGCAATGGATATTGACGAGGACTTCATTGAGGCTCTCGGCGTCGGTATGCCTCCTGCTGGCGGCATGGGAATGGGTATTGATCGCTTGCTGATCGCTCTTACTGGCGCAACTATTCGCGAGACAATTACGTTCCCACTCGTGAAGCCTCTTCGCTAGTTGTGATTATCGCTAGTTGTATTAGTTATAATCAGTTGAATTAATCTTAAAAGTCGTTGAATGCTATTTTAGTGTTCGGCGACTTTTTTGATTAAATTTTTCGTGTTTGTTTACTTTTTGTAAGTAGTCGTACGAAACGAATAGACTAGGTAACTATGACATACAAATTAGTATTGCTCCGACATGGTCAGAGCGCATGGAATAAGACCAATCAGTTCACTGGTTGGGTTGATGTACCGCTGACTGAGCAGGGTGTTGAGGAAGCTAAGCATGGTGGCGAGCTTCTTAAAGAGAAGAACGTTCTTCCAGACATCGTGTTCACTTCTTTGCTTCGCCGCGCTATCAATACCGCGAATTACGCGCTTGATGCAGCCGACCGCTTGTGGATTCCAGTTCGTCGCAGCTGGCGTTTAAACGAGCGTCATTATGGTGCTTTGCAAGGTAAGAACAAGTCTGAGATTCGTCAGGAATATGGCGATGAGAAGTTCATGATTTGGCGTCGTTCTTACGCAACTCCACCTCCTGAGATTGATCCAAACGATGAGTATTCTCAGACGAATGATCCTCGTTACGCAGGCGATCCAGTTCCAGAAACTGAAGCTTTGGCAAACGTTGTGACTCGCGTAACTCCTTATTGGGAGTCGGATATTATTCCAGAGCTTAAGTCCGGCAAGACTGTAATGATTGCTGCTCACGGCAACAGCTTGCGCGCAATCGTTAAGATGCTCGATAACTTGAGCGAGGAAGAGATTTCCAAGGTGAACATTCCAACCGCTATTCCTCTGCTTTACGAGTTGGATGAGAACTTCAAGCCAATCAAGCCTCGCGGTGAGTATTTGGATCCAGAAGCTGCTGCTGCCGGCGCTGCTGCTGTGGCTGCTCAGGGTCAGAAGTGAGACTCTGATTAAGCTGGATTTGGTTTGCTTAAGTTAGCTTTTACAATAAAAGTAGGTTTGCAATTAATTTGCAGACCTACTTTTTTATTCACGTTTTATTTTCGTGCGCACTTTGAGTAACTTGAAAGTGCGTAGCGCGTTTCGCTGTAACCGCTTTACGCTACAACCGTGTCTTTATCTGGCTCCGGCTTCTTGGACGGATCGAATCCGGAAACAATAAACACAATTTGCCTTGCGACGGCAACGCAATGGTCTCCAATTCGCTCAATAAAGCGGCTAAGCAGAACGACATCAATTAACTGCCTGCATGTACCCTTCCAATTTTCGCCTTCTACCAGCTCAAAAATCTTCTCGTGCAATTTGTCGAGCGCATCGTCGCCAGCAATAATAGTTTCCGCCATTTGCACATCGCGATTTGCAACCATGGTCGTTAAGCGGCCTGACAGTTCGTGCAAGAAATCAACCATTGCAACAATAGTTTCGCGTCCTTCTTGCGCAATAGCAGATTCAGGCCAGGTTCGTCTAGTAATTTGAGCGATATGACTTGTTAAATCTCCCATGCGTTCAAACGTTGCAGCTAATCGCATTGTAGCTACAACTTCGCGCAAGTCCGTTGCCACAGGGTTTTGGCGAGCAAGCAAAGTCAAGCATTGGTCAATAGTGCTTGCTTCTAAAGCGTCTAAGTCTGCGTCTTTATCGATAACAGTTTGAGCAGCTTCCAAATCCGCGTTTAAAAGCGCGCTTCCAGCATCGTTCATAGCTTTTGCTACAAGTTCTGCCATGCGCTCGATGTTTGAAGCAATTGCCTTCATTTCTTCGTTGAAAATTACTCGCATGGTGCGTCCTTTCTCAGTGCTGTGAGTTTATTTGAACGCCTAGTTTGCACGTCGCTATAAGTCAGGCATCCTATGTAATTATAGACGACGCTGGTAACGAAGCGACCGAAACTTTACAGCCGTGTAAAGTTTCTGCCGCTTTTTAGTTGCATAGTTACAAAAGCGCGCAAAATATGAGATTATAGGAGTATGCCTCAAGGTTCTTCTGCGGTTGTGATCGTTGTATTTGTTGCTTTCGGCGTGCTTGCGTTGTGCGTTGTGCTTTCGTTGTGTGTGTTGATGTCGGATTGGTTTTCTACAGTTTTGCGTCTTTTTAAGCGAGCGTTTAATTATATTCGTGGCGCAAGGTATGGCGCAAAGTATGACGAAAGCGACGACATAACCGACGACATCAGCGACAACGCAAGCGACGACATCAGCGACGACGCGTCCCAAGTTTTGGCAATGCTCGACATGCCAACTGTTGTAATTGATGCCAACAATGACGTAATTCGCGCAAGTTCTGAAGCTTATTTGCTAGGTGTTGTTAGCGATGATTCGCTATGTCAGTCTCGCGTTCTTCAAGCTGTTAATTCCGTACGCGCTTCTGGCGGATTCGATCGCTTCTCTTTGGTCACTTCGACCCCTGAGCGTTATGTGTCAATAACTGCAAATCCTCAAGAGTCAACCACTGTTTCGCGCCCTAATTGGCTTACTGTTACGGCTGGAAGCATTGGAGGCGGTATTGTAGTTGTAATTATTGAGGATACGAGTGCAGCTCACCGTTTTGCGCAAACTCGCGACGACTTTATTTCCAACGTTTCTGAGCAGTTAATGCGATCTACTCGCAACTTAACTCAGCTTACGAAAGTTTTGCAAAACGAACAGGTATCTGCGCAAAAAATTAAAGATATTGCGCAAATTGCCGGTAAATCTTCCAAGAAACTTGAGCACATGCTCGAAGATTTGTTGTGGCTGGTTCGCGCTCAAAATCCTATTGATTTAGATTCTGCGCAAGTATTTTCTTTGAATGATGTTTTGTCGTATGTGCAAAATCAAGTTGCTGCGTTTGCTAAGGATTGTTGCGTACGCGTCGTGTCAAAAGTCGATTCGCACTTATGCGTGCGCGGTGAAATTTCGCAAATTCAAGCTGCAGTGCGGAAATTAGTTGAGAATGCAATTACGTATTCTCCAAAAAATTCTACAGTTTCGCTATCTGCGTCACTTTCAACAGATGGTCAATACGCTGTGATTCGTGTTGTAGATCGCGGAGTTGGCATTGATTTGCAAGATCAGTCGCGAATTTTTGAACGATTCTATCGTGCGAATAATCAAAATAGTCAAAGCCAGGATGGTGTAGGTTTAGGGCTTGCAATTGCTAAGCATGTGGCACTTACGCACCACGGAAATATTACGCTTTGGAGTATGCCGGGGCAGGGTACTACCGTAAGTTTTGCGCTACCAATTGCAAATAAATAAGCAGCAAGTTAGCAAGTTAGCAAGTTAGCAAATCAGCAAGTTAGCAAATCAGCAAGTTAGCAAATCAGCAAGTTAGCAAATCAGCAATAAACTATTTTCCTAAGCGCCTGTAGTCCCAGCGGTCAAAATGTTCCCAGATTAATAGCAGAACGCCAATAATTGTTCCCGATACGCAAAACAGCACAGGAAACCAAGTTGTAATATGCAATAACGCAACGATAAGCGCAATCATTGTTGCGACTAGCCACGCGATCGTTCCTATAGCAAAAACCTTTCGCAAATCAACGCGCAGCGGTTTTGGTGCTGCTTTTCGTGCATCAGGATTAACTATAGGTGCAAATTTCATACTTCCAACCATACAACTTACCGAAGTCTAAGTGTGACAAGTGCAGCTTAAGCGCGAAAATTGGCGGATTTAGGTTGTGTGCGTTTCTTACATCCTAACCACGTTGTAACCTTTCACATAGAAGATTGGAAGAAAATCAGTTGGGGGTGTAGCGTTTGTGCGCTGCGTTCCACGTTTAACATAAGAAAGTGATTAGTATGAGACATGCTGCACATGGTGCCACAAAAGCAAAGAGGCGTGGTGATTCGCCGCTTTCGCTGTTTGTAGCTCAGCATGGCGCGCATGGTGCGCATAGTGTGCGCGGTATGCGTTCTGTTCAGACTAATCGTGTTAGTGAGCGTTTAGCTGCGGTTGCTACTAGCAATGGTGCTGTTGTAGAGCTTCCAGAAGCTGTTTCTGAGCGTTTGCAGGAGCTTGTTCCTCAAAGCAGGCGCGCGCTTAGGTTGTCTAAGCTTGCTAATGAGCGTCGTCACAATGTAATACTTTCGGCTTCTCTTGTTGCAATGGTTGGTACTGTTGCAGCTACTATGGCTTTAACTAAGGTTAATAGTTTTGATGCTCGCGCTTCCGAATTTGAGCCGTCTATGACTGCAGTTGGCGACGCATCTTCAACAGTTTCGCGTTCTAGCCAGCGCGAGTCTCTTGATCCTATGGCGACTATTAATAATGCTGTTGACTCTATTGAGAATGCTGCTAAAAAATCGCATAATGCGGGCTCTGCTGATGCTGCAAATAGCGCGAATGAAGATAGTTCTGCTCGCTCGGATTCGAAGCATGGAAACTTAGCCAATAAGGTTGCTAATTCAGT
Source organism: Gardnerella sp. 26-12 (assembly GCF_001660745.1). NCBI lineage: Bacteria > Bacillati > Actinomycetota > Actinomycetes > Bifidobacteriales > Bifidobacteriaceae > Gardnerella > Gardnerella sp. 26-12. The sequence goes on along the minus strand of NZ_LWSR01000088.1, from coordinate 27,497 downwards.
ACAACCTGGCACTTTTTCTACTATATCTTCGAAGTCTGATTCGTGGAATTTAGGTTCTGATTCAGGCTTTAATATTGCGGAAATGTCGCGTTCTGCTGCGAATAATCCTAAGGTTGCTTTGTTGATAGATAAAGACTTTGACGTTTTGCCGAAGGGCTTTAATCCAAATCACGCAACTGGGGATACCGGTAACGCGTATGAGTTCAGCCAGTGCACGTGGTGGGTGTATATTCGCCGCCATCAGTTAGGTTTGCCTGTTGGCTCGCATTTTGGCAACGGAAATATGTGGGCTGATTCTGCGCGCAGTCTTGGCTATTGGGTAGATAATTCCGCTCGTCATGTTGGCGATATCATGGTGTTCCGCTCGGGTCAGGCTGGTTCTGATCCATTCTATGGGCACGTTGCAGTTGTTGAAAAAATTAATTCAGACGGTTCTATTGAAACTTCTGAATGTGGCGCTTCTTACCAAGGACGAACTTTCTCGCGCAAGTTTGACGCTAAGGAAGTTTCTCAATATCAGTTTATTCATTACTAAAGCTGCATTACTGAAGTTTCGTTACTAGAGCTGGTTTGCTAAAATTAGTTTGCTTATTACTGGCGTTGCTATTTTTCTCGTATGTAATACCCAGATGATACACTACGGAAAGTATGCTAAAACAAAGTAGAATTTTCTCAGTTTTTATATCAGCTGCCGCTGCAGCTTCAATGCTTACTGTTATGGCGCCATTCGCCATGGCAGAATCTTCGCATGAGCTTTCCGACTCAGCTGTCACTTCTACGCGCGCATTTCCAAAGGTGACGAATGTGCGTCGCGATATTTTAACTGAATCTACTTCTACTGATGTCGACGCAGATTCTCATTGGGGTGGCATAGAAAGCTTGAATGTACCTCAAACTAAGACTCCTAGCGAACAAGCTGCTGAAGTGGCACACCGTGCTTTTGCTGGAAATGTTGCTGCAAGCCGTTCTGGTTTCCGCAGTGGTGTTGAGCAGGTTCCTCTTGCTTCTGTAGTTCCTCCTGACGGTAAGTCTGTTGCTTCTCTTTTGAATTTTGCTACTCAATTCTTAGGCAAAGTTCCGTATCGTAGTGGTGGCAATACTCCTGCTGGATGGGATTGCTCCGGTTTTGTGCAGTATGTTTTTGCTAGTGTTGGTGTTTCTTTGCCTCGTACTTCTGGAGCGCAGGCAACTGTTGGAACCCCAATCCCAAGTTTGGCTCAAGCGCAGCCTGGAGATATTATCGCGAATGCGCAGCATGCTTCTATTTATGTTGGTAACGGCATGGTAATTAATTCGCAGCTTGCTGGCACTAAGTACGATCCTATCCGCTGCGTGTTCCCAGGCGGATACTCTATTCGTCGCGTTCTGTAGTTTCTATAGCTTCTGTAGAGTTTCTGTAGTCATATATCGCAAAACTGGCCAACACTCAATCTAAAATTACGCTACAATAGTATTTACAAGTTGTGCGCGAGTGACGCTGCTGTCGCAAGTGCAAGTATGAGGAGGTTGGCAATGATCCCAGAAAAAGCTGTATTGGTTGGAGTTGACGGCTCGCACGCGAGCTATAAAGCGGTTTGGTGGGCTGCAAATTACGCAAAGCATGCTGGGTTGCAATTGCAAATTGTTTGCGCTTATTCGTTGCCGAGTTATGCTGCTGTTTCTTTTGATGCCACTTACACTGCGATTGGTGACGATAATGCAGCTCATCACGATGCACAAGAAATTCTATCTAAAGCAAAAGCTGTTGCTCTTGAGCAGGGTGTTGACGCGACTACGCTAATTGTTACGGGCGATCCTTCTTCGGTTTTCGTGGAGCTTTCTCGTAACTATCAGCTTATTGTGATTGGCAATCGCGGCAAAGGTGGCTTGGCAGAGCGTTTGCTCGGCACAACTAGTTCTTCGCTTCCAGCTTATGCGTATTGCCCAATTGTGGTTGTGCCTTACACTGACGATGACGGTCAGCGTATTCATTTGAATAATACGATTACGCGTGTGGCTGTTGGCTCTGACGAGTCGAAGTGGGGGCTTAAAGCTCTTGAAATTGCGGCTGATTTGGCGGATAGCTGGCATGCTGAGCTTGATGTTATTTCTGCAGTGCCAAGAGTGCAAGGTGCTGAGGGCGATACCGCTGTTATGGGCTCGTACATGGAGGATCTTGAGGAGCGCGTGAAGCCAATTTTGCAGCGTTTGCCGGATTTGCAAATTCATCGAACTGTTGTGCCTGGTTCTGCTGTTGAAGCTTTGACTCAAGCTAGTTTGAATCATGATCTTGTGGTTGTTGGTTCTCGCGGTCGCGGTGGCTTTACCGGTTTGCTGCTTGGCTCGATTAGCCAGGGATTGTTGCAGCATTCTTCGAGGCCTGTGTACGTTGTGCCGCGCAAGTATGTGGAATTTAGTGCAGCTCAGGTTACGGCAGCGCAAAAGCAGCATTCTGAAGCGTCTATTGACGATATTTCCGGAGTGCATGAGGTTGATGTGCCGAAGGCTGGTAAAGAAGCTGCTAAGGAGATTGAGCAAACAATCGATCCGCTGCGATAATGCAACGACTGCTTGGGATAACGCTCGCATTGCTGCGACGACCTGCTTGAGCGCAGCACAGCGCGCGCGAAAGCAACTCGGAGCGCCGAGCTTGCTTAGGGTTGAAAGCACGGTGTGCTTTCAACGCAAGCGAGGTCTGCCTTCGTCTCGATTGACGAAGGCAGGACAGATTTGTGTGGTTATGCTTTAGAAACTAGGTTGTGTTTTGTGTGCGCTGACGACCTGCTTGAGCACTGAATTACTAGCGTTGACTTGCTTTCTGCGCGCGTGTCTCATTTTGCCCATTTTGAAACACTGGTGCAGATGAGTTACTGCGTTATTGTCTCTGTTTGGTTGTTTTCGGACATTAGTGCAGATTGCGTACTGCGTTAGGGTCTCATTTTGCTTGTTTTGAGACATTCGTGCAGATTGCGCTCGCGCTGATTACGCTCGCGCGCGAAACTCGCGTTGGAAGTCCACTGGACTTCCAACTTAAGCGAGTTTCCGCTCCGAATTGCCTTCGCGCGCTAAAATCGCAGCGCGAAAGCAGGTCGTCGCGCTGCGCGCGTGTCTGAAGACCGGCGTAGTGAAACATTTGCCGGAGTTTTTACTGGCGTTTGTTGTTGGTTTTGCCGAAGCTGACCACATTTGCCGGGGATTTTATCCCACATTTGGAGCGCTCAGGTCATCTAGTCTTGCGGCTTTTGCGGCTCTTGCGACTCCGCTTCAGTATTCTCGCGCTTTTTCAGCATAAAACGCGCGCGCCTGGCATCTCGCTTAGCTTTCTTTTCAGCGAGCTTTTCCTTGTTCATCTCGATTGCGCGCTTGTAAATCTTAAGCAGCTCACGCGCTTGGCTCTTAAAATCGTTATTTTTCGAATACTCGAGCACGTTCGCCTTAAGCTGAGCCTGCTCAGCCTCGCTCATATTCAAAACTTTACTAAAAACAGTTTTAAAATCTTCCTTAGTATCCCACTGATACCCGTTTTGACCGCTGATAATCTGCTTCTCATTCGGTACATCATGCTTTACAAGCGCAAACAGACCGGAAGCCATTGCTTCTAACATCGAAAGTGAGTGCATTTCGGAAAGTGATGCGGTTGTGTAGTAGTCCATTGCGTGCAAATACTTTGGAATTTCCGTGTGAGCAATAGGCCCAAGCAAGCAAATTCTGTCGTCAAAACCATTATCTGCCACGCGCTTGCGCAACGATTCCAAATCAGGACCGCCGCCAATAACAAATAAGCGCGCTTTTTCGCGAGGAAAATCGCAATACATAAAGTTGTCAATTAATTCTGAAATATTTTTTTCAGCGCCGATTCTACCAACGAAAACAAACAGCTTAGTAGAGTCAGAAACGCCATATTTTTCGCGGAAAGCTTTGCGGAATGCAAGTCGCTCAGGCGTTGGTAGGAACTTCTTATATTCCACAGCGTTATTCAGCACAATTACTTTTTTATCAACCTTCTGACGGTCAATATATGCCTGTGCTTTAGGAGACATGCTCGTAATAATTGTGGCATTTTTCGAGAATCGCATAAAATATTTCGCCGAAATATTGCGAGAGAACTCAGTAAAATGCTTTAAGCCAATGTAAAACAGGAATTTATCGTATTCTGTGTGAAGCGTATAAATAACGGGAATATGCTCTTTTTTTGCTACTTCCAAGCCGATTTCGCCAATGCCAAATTCGTTTTGAATATGAATGACATCCGGCTTAAATTTAAGAGGAAGTTGCTTTCGCATGTGACCAATCGGGAGCGCAACGCGGTATTTGTAAAGCTTTTTAAGCAATATGCCCGGAACGTAAACAACTCCATCTTCAAGCTTGGTTTTGCGCTGTTTTTCGGAGCCGACCGTGACTACTAGCACTTCATGACCAAGCTCTTCATACATCTTTTTGAGCATATAAGACTGTGTTGCGACGCCATTTATGTACGGTGGATACGTTTCGGTAAAAATAGCGATTTTCAAAGTTTCCTCCGGTTGCATACATGCATGCGTAGCGTCATTATTGCGCAAATATCTTGTGTACTCAATTGTGCCACACGTGGTGAATTTTAATGCAATTTTAGTGCAATTTTAGTGTGATTTTTCGCGACTTTTGGCTTATTCTAGCTGCGAACCGTAACGTTTACGCTAACTTGCGCGCCTTTTTCGAGCGTATGCTTAACAGTACAACCCCTGGAAATGTGGCGTTCCATGCGCTCTTTTAGTGCGGACGCATCTTCCTGGCTGAGCGCAGGTTTTGCGCAAGTTGCGTCAAGAGTGACATCTTCTTGAAAACGCAAGTACGTGCCTTCTTCCGCGTCGTACGTGCCGTTTACTACAACTCGTGCTCCAGCGCCCTCGCCAATAGCGTGTTCTGCAGCGTACTGGCTGCTAAGAGCTGTGCAACCAGCTAAAGCGATTTGCATTAATTCAACCGGGTTAAACATGCCTTCGCCGTGGCCAAACTTCAAGTTCACACCGTCGTCGCTGTGTGCTTCCCAAGTGCCGTCCTCGTTGCGCTCTACCCATAATCTTCTAGACATTTTTGCTCCTTTGCTGTAGTCGTATTTGTTCATGTTATCGTAAGGATTGTAACTTTGCGCTCAATCGTAGAATCTAGCGTTTTGCGTGGTAGATATATGGTTTTACGAGCGCAATTCTTTAAATTTATTAGCGCTTTGTTAACATGGCAGCATGGCTTTAACAGAAGAAGAACTTGCAGCAATTCGCGCGCGTGTACCACAAAAACCGCTTTCCAGCATCCCAACTCCTTACGAGGATTTAGTGCGAAAAATCCTCACGGAAGGCACTCTAAAATCAGATCGCACAGGCACTGGTACGATTTCGCTTTTTGGCCAGCAAATCCGCTTCGACATTAGCAAATATTTCCCGCTTATCACCACGAAAACCGTGTTTTTCAAAGGACTTGCGTACGAGTTGCTTTGGTTCCTTAAGGGTTCGAGTAACGTGCGTTGGTTGCAGGAAAATGGCGTTCACATTTGGGACGAGTGGGCGGACGAAAACGGCGACTTGGGTCCTGTTTACGGAGTGCAGTGGAGGAGTTGGCCGGCGCCAACCGCGGAAAATCCAAACCGTACAATTGACCAAATCGCAAACGTGCTGGATCTTATGAAGAATCACCCGGATTCTCGTCGCATGATTGTTAGCGCTTGGAATCCTGCGGAAGTTGAGCATATGGCGTTGCCGCCTTGCCATTCGCTTTTCCAATTTTACGTTGCTGACGGCAAGCTTTCGTGCCAGCTTTACCAGCGCTCTTGCGATATGTTCCTTGGCGTGCCGTTTAACATTGCGTCTTACTCGCTTTTGACGATGATGATGGCTCAGCAAGCAGGTCTTGAGCCGGGCGAGTTCGTGTGGACGGGCGGCGATTGCCATATTTATGACAATCACGTTGAGCAGGTGCTTGAGCAGCTTTCGCGCGAGCCGTACCCGTATCCGCAGCTTGAAATTCGTAAGGCGGATTCGATTTTTGATTACGATTACAGCGATTTTAAGGTGGTTGATTACAAGCATCATCCGACGATTAAAGCACCGGTTGCGGTGTGATTGATTGCAAATTATTTTGCTTGATTTTGCTTGATTTAGTTTAATTTTTTAGCTTTTTTTAGCGTGTGAGGTGCGTATATGGCAAACAGCGTGTCGCATAATTTTCCTGTGCGACTGATTTGGGGCGAGGCTTTCGGTTTAGACGGCAAGCCCGGCGCGATGGGCGTAAACGGAGGCATGCCGTGGCGACTTTCGCCGGATTTGCGCTATTTTAAGGCGATGACTATCGGCTGCCCTGTGATTATGGGTCGTGGCACGTGGGATGCGATGCCTCCTAAGTTCCGTCCGTTGCCTGGGCGCGAAAATATTGTTGTTACGCATAATCCTGATTTTGTGGCGGATGGAGCTCGTAGTTTTACTAGCATTGACGCTGCTTTGGATTACGCACGCGAATGGCTGGAAAATAGGGAAGTTCTGGAAAGTCAGGAAAGCTTATCTCAAGACGTATCTCAAGACTCGCCTCAAGATGGCCCAGCAATCTGGGTTATTGGCGGTGCTGCGATTTTGCGCGAAATGCTTGCGAATTATCACGCAGACGCAGCTTACGTAACGCAAATTGATGCGAAAGTTGCAGCGGACACATTTGCTCCGAATATTCATGCATTAGTTGATGCAGGAAAATGGCATGTTGCGCGTGAAGGCGAGCTTGAGGAAGCGCCGCTAAAAGTTGGTAGCGAAAGCAATCCTGCACGATACCGGTTTAAGGTATATGAGCCTGCTTAGTAAACGAGAAATCGCAAAGTAAACGAGACAGCAAAATAAACGAGGAAGCATGACTGAAGAATCAAGCAAAATCAAGGTAGACGCACGTCACCCATACACTGTTATGACGGTTTGCACAGGTAATATTTGCCGCTCGCCAATGGCGGAAATTGTGTTGCGCAACGAGTTTCAATTGAGGGGATTGGGCGACGTTGTTGCTGTGCGTTCCAGCGGTGTAAGCGACGAAGAGTACGGAAATCCGATTGATCGCCGCGCGCAAAGAGAATTAACTAAGCGCGGATACAGGCTTCCTGCTTCGCATTTTGCGCATCGAATTGAAGCGGATGAGATTGCGGAAACGAACCTGTTTTTGCCTATGACGGCTTCGCATATGCGTTCGCTTTTGCGTTTGTTGCCTGCGCAAAAGCGCGAACTTGTGCATATGTATCGCGCGTTTGATCCGTCGCTTCCTAAGCCGCAGTCTGGTCGCGAGACGTTGCTCGACTTGGCAGATCCGTGGTACGGAGGTCCTCGCGAATTTGAGGTTGCGATGGATCAGGTTGAGCAGTGCGCGCCTTATATCGTCGATTGGGTTGCCGCGCGCATTGAGAGGGCTTGAAAGCGGCAGAAACTTTACAGGCGTGCGCAGTTTATGCCGTTTGCTCGCAAAATAGCGGCAGAAACTTTACAGGCGTGTAAAGAAACGGTCTCGCAAGCTGACCAAAGTAGATAGTTAAGTTTGCGTCGCGTTTTCTCGCGTTTCCTCATATTTGCGGACATAGTTGCGAATATAGTTTAAATTTGTAGATATAGTTTTACAGGCATCAATTATCGCTCTGTTACTTTTAGTTGGGAGGATTTATGGCAAATTTGGCTGTCGAAGACGTGCGCGCTCGCGTGCAAAACGCCTGGAATGACGTAGTTTCCGTGCTGAATAAGAAGATTTCGCTGGCTGCGGTGTCAGCTAAGGGCATTGCTGGCGAGCATATGCGCAAGTCCGCGCAATACGTGGCTGGGGTATTGCGTGAGGTTGGTATTGACGCGCGCGTCGAGCAGTCTACGAATCCGGACGGCACTCCAGGAGCTTTCGAAGTGGTCGGCTCGCGCATCGTAAACCCAAGCGCGCCAACGGTTTTGCTCTACGCGCATCATGATGTGCAGCCAGTTCCAGATCCATCTGAGTGGGAAACCAACCCATTTGAAGGTACCGAGCGCGACGGTCGCCTCTACGGACGCGGCTCAGCCGACGACGGCGGCGGAATCGCAATTCACTACGGAGCTTTGCGCGCACTGAGCGACGATTTGCGCGTAAATATTAAGGTTTTCATCGAAGGCGAAGAAGAAATGGGCTCGCCAAGCTTCATTCCTTTTATCGAGTCGCATAAAGCCGAATTTGAATCAGACGTAATTATCGTTGCCGACTCCGGCAACTGGTCCGCCGAAATCCCAAGTCTTACAACGAGTTTGCGCGGAAATACCGACGTGGACGTGAAGGTTAAAGTGCTCGGCCATCAAGTGCATTCCGGTCAGTTTGGCGGCCCAATTTTGGATGCTTACACGCTCGCTTCCATGCTTATTGCCTCGCTTTACAACGAGGCTGGCGACCTGGCAGTGCCTGGAATTGAAGCACAGGAGCCGGTTGGCGGTTTGCAGCGCGATTTGGACGAAGCGCAAGTGCGTGCCGACTCTTCCGTGGTCGATTCTTATAAGCTTGCCGGCACCGGTTCTCTCGCAGCGCGCATGTGGACTAAGCCGAGCTTGACGGTAATCGGCATGGACGCACATCCTGTTGAGGGCAGTTTTAATGTGATTGCGCACGAAACTAAGTTGCGTCTTTCGCTTCGTACCGCGCCTTCGCAGCGTCCGGAAGAAGCGCAAAAAGCGTTGTGCGACTTCTTGGTATCTCACGCGCCTTTTGGTGCGGAAGTTACTGCAGAGCCGATTGATAACGGCATGGGTTGGGCAATGGATCCGGATGCTGTTGCAACGAAGGATGCGCTCGCTTCTATGCGCGATGCTTTCGGCGTGGAGCCGGTAAACAAGGGCGAGGGCGGCTCGATTCCGTTTATTCCTGAGCTTCAGCGCATCTTCCCGAAGGCGCAGGTGCTGGTGACGGGTCCGGAAGACCCTAAGTCTAATGCACACAGCCCGAACGAGTCGATTTCGCTTTCTGGTTTGCGCGGAAATATTGTGACGGAAGCGCTGCTTTTGGATCGATTGGGCGAGTAATTCTGGCTAATTTTGCGCGAAGGCGGCATAAACTTTGCAACGCTGTAAAGTTTCTGCCGTTTTTTGCTGCGTAGCCGACTTTTTCTTTACACAGCTGCACAGTTTCTGCTGTTTTTGTGGCGATTCCCGACCGAAACTTTACGTTACTGTAAAGTTTCTGCCGTTTCTGCCGCGTCTGCATGCGTCTAGTCTGTTGAGTAATCTGCAAACATGACATGGAATCCATTTGCAAAGAAAACTGCCAATAATGAGGGCGCGTCTACTCCTTCGTTGCAAAAGAAAGTAGCGGATGCAGAATCGTCTGTAGCGACGAAATCTCGCGAAAAAAACACGCCAACTCCTAAGCGCAACGCGGCTCAAGCGCAAAATCTTCGTCCGCTTGTTCCAGCTGATCGCAAGGCCAGCGCAAAGCAGGCTCGCGCTAGAATCAGGCAGCGCGAAAATATCCAATACGAAGCAATGCGTACGGGTGATTTGGCGCATATGCCAAAAATTGAGCAGCTTCCGTGGCGTGTGTATATTCGCGATTACGTGGATGCTCGAATTAATATTGGCGAGTTTTTCATACCAGTTGCAGTGCTGATTATGATTTGCTTGTTTGCGCTATCTAAATTTGTGATTGTTTATTTTGTTTTTGCAGTGTTCTTGTACGCGTATTTGTTTGCATCTGTAATTGACATGTTTGTTATGTGGCGTAAGTTGCGTAAGGAGCTGATTCGTCGTTTTGGTGATGTGGCTGTGTCGCGCAAATCGCGTTCCGGCATGTACGCATTCAGCCGCGCTATGCAGCTTCGTCGCTGGCGTTTGCCTAAGCCGAGTAGCGCAAAGCGTGGTAACTGGCCGAAGTAAGTGTAAAAGTAAGTGTAAAAGTAAGTGTAAAAGTAAGTGTAAAAGTAAGTGTAAAAGTAAGTGTAAAAGTAAGTGCACAAGTAAGTGCAAATTTATTAATATTTGCACAAGCTACTATTATTATTTGGGATACTCAAAATAACGCGAATATTATGGGGTAAACGCATGTCACAAGATAAAGCACAAAGCAAATCGCAAGGCGCGTCTCAAGGCGCGAAGCAAGGTATGAAGCAGCCTAAGAAAAAGCAAGGCATGTTCTCGCAGATCATACGTATTTATAAGTACACGCATTCTGACGACAAGCAGCTGCCTTTGTGGTTGTCTTGCGCATTTGCTGCGCCGATTTTGGTTGCTGTAATTCTTGGAATTGTATCTCGTTGGTCCATTTTGATGTGGATTATGATGCTTATTACAGCGGTGATGCTTGGTTTGCTGCTGTTTACTGTTGTGCTTACGAAGCGTGCAGATAAAGTTGGTTATGCAAAGTTGGAAGGTCGCCCGGGTGCGGCTGCCGGCATTATTTCTGCGATTAATAAGGGCGGTTTTACTTTTCCGCAGCAGCCTGTGTGGGTGGATGCGCGTACGAAGGATGCGCTTTGGCGAGGCACTGGTTTTAATGGAATTTTCCTCGTTGGTGAGGGTAATTACGAGCGTTTAATGCATGCTATGGATCGACAGGAGCATGCTATTAAAAGCGTTACTGCCGGATCTAATATACCTGTATACCGTATTGCTGTTGGTAATGGCGAAAATCAGGTGAAGCTTAAAGAATTGCGCGGAAAAGTGTTGCGCTCGAAGACGCTACAGCCTGTGAAGCACAAGTTTGCGTTGTTCGATAAAATTCATCCGAACCGCCGATTCTTCCTTACTAAGACAGAGCTTGCGATTTTGAATGAGCGTTTGCGCACGTTGCAAAGCAAGAGTGGATTTGGCATTCCGAAGGGCATCGATCCAACGCGTCCTCAGCGCATCAGCCGTCGTGCAATGCGCGGTAAGTAAATTAAGTAAATTTTAGTGTTTTAGCCTTATTGTTGCGTGCGTAAGTGGCGTTTGTTCGTCGCTTGCGCACATTTTTATTGATGCGACGACCTGCTTGAGCGCAGCACAGCGCGCGCGTTTGGAGGGTTGGCGTCGACGCAGTGCCGTACAATCGTCAATCGACACGGGTGCTCTGTGTTATCTCGCTTATGCAAGCGCGAACATTCAGAGCTGAGAGAAAACCGCTTGAACGTGAATCCGGGTAATACCGGCGCACGGAGGTCTGTTTTTCCCGTGCCTGGAGAGGTGTTGCAAGGTTTCTTTGTAACGCAAAGTATTGCATGTAACGCATCACGATGTAACGCGTTTGACGCACAACATCGTAATGTACACATGTAACGCAAAATATTGCATTGCGCACAATGTAACGCATTGCAACACGTAACAAGAAAGGCACATTTTTATGTCAGAAGAAAATTATCAGTCCAACATGCAGTGGCGTGTTGCAGACATCGCAGTTGCTTCCGTAATTGGCGTTGTTTCTGCTTTTATTTATTGGGTTGTTGCCATTTTTAGTGAGGTTCCATGGACTGCGCTAAACAGCATTCTTCCAGGTTTTGCAGGTCTTATTAACGGTCTTTGGCTCTTCGCTGCTCCTTTGGCCGCAGTAATCGTGCGTAAGCCGGGTGCTGCTATTTACGCTGAAGTCGTAGCTGGCGTGCTCGAAGCTTTGATGGGCAATCAGTGGGGTGGTGCTGAAACCTTCGCTATTGCAGTAGTTCAGGGTTTGTTTGCTGAAATTGCGTTCATTATTTTCGCTTACAAGAAGTGGAATTTGAACACAATGATTCTTTCCGGCGCATTGACTGGTATTGGTTGCTGGGGTTACACCTTCCTCGGTAAGTTGCAGGCTGTTAGCGTATTCGGCAAGTATGGTCTTCCATACTTCGCCAGCACAGTGGTTTCCGGAATTGTGTTTGCTGGTGTTTTAATGTGGTTCTTGTATGTGGGAATCGCTAAGACCGGCGCGTTGGATCAGTTTGCGTCCGGTCGCGAAATACGCGAAAAATAGCGAATAACGTATTAAGAAATAACTAAAATCTATCATTGCCATAAAGGATTTACTATGCCTGATGCTACTCAATCGCAAGAATCTGAAACTTTCCTTCCAACAGATTTAAGTGATCGCAAGAGTATCAGCAACGCTAGTGACGCAAGTAGAGCTAGTGATAACGCTTCTAACGCAAGTAACGCTGAACTTTGTTTTGAAAACTGGGGTTATCGTCATGCTTCCCGTCGCGCTTTTGCTGTGCGCGGGTTGGACCTCACGATTAAGGCGGGGCAGCGCGTGTTGCTGCTTGGTGCATCAGGCATCGGTAAATCCACGATTTTAAGCGGCGCGGCAGGTCTTATTGGCAATGATTTTGTGGCGAAAAATAGCGCAAAATCCCAGCAAACCACTCTCGTCGAAGATGCCGATGGTGGCGTGAGTGAGGGTTGCGTTTTGGTTGACGGCGTGCCAGTTCGACGTGCGCGCGGTCGAGTTGGTTTGGTTTTGCAAGATCCGGATGCACAGGCGATTTTCCAGCGTTTGGGGGATAACGTTGCGTTTGGTCCGGAAAATATGAACGTTCCGCGCAACGAGATTTGGGATCGCGTGCGCAAAAGTCTTAAAGAAGTTGGGTTGGATGGCTTGCAATTGCATCGCTCAACTTCGCATTTAAGTGGCGGTCAGATGCAGCGTTTGGCGCTTGCTGGCGCGCTCGCTATGCAGCCGAGCGTGCTGCTTTTGGACGAGCCGACTGCGAATTTGGATCCGGATGGCACGCATCAGATTGTGGGTGCTGTGCGCGCGGTTTTGGATTCGACGCATGCCACGATGGTGCTTGTGGAGCATCACGCGGAGCCGTGGATTGACATGATTGACCGCGTGGTTGTGCTTGGGCTTGAGAATGATGAAGCTGCGAACGGAAAAGCTGCGAACAACGAAACCGTTCACGATGACGATATTGCGCGCGTGGCTTCTTCGCGCACAGTGATTGTGGCGGACGGCACGCCAGACGAGGTGTTTAATCGCACCGATTTGGACTTTGAGGATCTGGGTATTTGGCTTCCGGAACGCTACAAGAAAAACGTAAAATCTTCTGCAAATGAATCTTCCGTAAGTAATTCTTCCGCAAATGCAGAATCTTCTGAAAAATATTACGAAAACTGCGATCCAGCAGAAGGCTACGGAGAAGTGCTACTTTCCACGAAGGACCTCGCAATCAGCCATAATAGCGAGCCGATTGCGCGTCACATCAATCTTGAGTTTAAAGCCGGACAGATTACGGCTTTGGTCGGCGCGAACGGTGCTGGAAAATCAACGCTTTCGCTCACTTTGGCTGGTCTTTTGCCGGCAGTAAGCGGCGAGGTTGTGGCGAGTGATGCTCTTGCTCAAGGCGCGAATGGTACGGATCCAATGAAGTGGAAGTCGCCTGATTTGGCGAAGCGCATTTCGTACGTTTTTCAGAATCCGGAGCATCAGTTTGCGTGTGGTTCGGTGTTGGATGAGGTTATGTTGGGGCCGCTTCGCACGGGTGTTTCGGCGGATGAGGCGCGCGCGAAGGCTCAGGAGTTGCTGAAGCGATTCCGTTTGGCTCGTTACGCGAAGGCGAATCCGTACACGCTTTCGGGAGGTGAAAAGCGTCGTCTGACTGTGGCGGCGTCGCTTGCTGCGGCTCCGCGTGTGTTGATTTTGGACGAGCCGACTTTTGGGCAGGATCGCAAAACTTGGTTGCAAATTATTCGCTTGATTGCAAGCCTTCGCAGCGAGGGTGTGAGCATTATTGTGGTGACGCACGACCGTGAGCTGGTTGAGGTGTTGGGTGCGCGCTTGGTTGAGCTTGTGCCGGATGTGAAAGCTGAAGCTGCTGAAATGAGTGCTGCTGAAGTGAGTGCTTCCGAAGTGAAATCTTCCGAAGCGCTTTCCGCAACTACCGGCGCAACAGACATTTCGCGTATCAAAGTGAGCGCTGTAAACAATCGCGACGAGGAAGCGAAACTTTCAAGCAAATCGCCGCTTCTTGCGTCAATTAATCCAGTATTTCGCATTTTTGGAGCGTTCGCGGCTTCGATTCCGCTATTTTTTACGCTTGATTGCGTTTCTGCTTCGGTCGCGTTGCTGTTGGAATTTGTGATTTTTGCGTGCATTAAGCTTCCGCCATGGCGTGTGATTCGCCTTTCGTGGCCTGTGTGGGTGGGTGCGCCGACTTCCGCGCTCACTGTGTTGCTATACGGCAAAAGTGGCGGAAATACTTGGTTCCAGTGGTGGCTGATGCATGCTACGGATCGTTCGGCTATGTTGGCTGTTGCAACTTCGCTTAGGATTTTGGCGATTGGCGTGCCGTCGATTGTGATGGTGATTGGGCTTGATGCTACGGATTTGGCTGATGCTTTCAGCCAGGTGCTGCATTTGCCGGATCGATTCGTGTACGGCGGTTTGGCTGGAATTAGGCTGTTTGGCGTGCTGCAGGATGATTGGGCGGCGCTGACTGCGTCGAGGCGTTCGCGCGGTTTGGGTGATGAGCATCGTGTGAGGGCGTTCTTCCCGCAGTCGTTTGCGCTGCTTGTGCTTTCGATTCGACGCTCGACGACGCTCGCCACGGCTATGGAAGCGCGCGGTTTTGGGGGAATTGGTGCGCGTTCGCACGCTCGCGTGAGTCGTGTGCGTGCGCGCGACTGGTGGATTTTTGCTGTGTGCGCGATTGTGCCGTCGGTTGCTGTTGTGACTGCGCTTTACTTCGGCACCTTCGCCTTCCTTGGCGGCGCGTGAGTTTTTCTGTGCGCGCGATGGCTGCTTTTGATAGCGGCTTTTGCTAGCGGCGCGTTATTTCCTTTACGCCGCTGTAAAGTTTCTGCCGCTTTTTGCTTCGCATCCCCAGTCACAATCTAGTTTCTAAAGCACAACCATACTAACCTGCCCTGCCTTCGTCTTTATTGACGAAGGCAGACCTCGCTTGCGTTGAAAGTACACTGTGCTTTCAACCCTAAGCAAGCTCGGCGCTCTGAGTTGCTTTCGCGCGCCCTGTGCTGCGCTCAAGCAGGTCGTCAGCGCACACAACCACAACCAAATTCCCAATGTGCCCACATGTGAGTCTGTTCTGCCTTCGTCAATCGAGACGAAGGCAGACCTCGCTTGCGTTGAAAGTACACTGTGCTTTCAACCCTAAGCAAGCTCGGCGCTCTGAGTTGCTTTCGCGCGCCCTGTGCTGCGCTCAAGCAGGTCGTCAGCGCACACAACCACAACCAAATTCCCAATGTGCCCACATGTGAGTCTGCCCTGCCTTCGTCAATCGAGACGAAGGCAGACCTCGCTTGCGTTGAAAGCACACTGTGCTTTCAACCCTAAGCAAGCTCGGCGCTCCGAGTTGCTTTCGCGCGCCCTGTGCTGCGCTCAAGCAGGTCGTCGCGCATCCTCACTAGCGTGTATACTTTCTCGAGTTGCGGGCCTGTAGCTCAGTGGATAGAGCGTCTGCCTCCGGAGCAGAAGGTCGTGGGTTCGAATCCCATTAGGCCCACTTTTGATTTTCTACTTTTGGTCGTGCCTGTCTATTCGTTGCTTTTCGTGTAGTGTTTTGTAGAATATTTGCATATGCGCTGGTGCATTTAAAGAGTCATCGAATGCTATTGGGGTAGTATTCGCAAAAATAAAAGATATTTATCCATAGTTTGGAAAAGGGGAATACATAGTATGGACAATCAATGCGATTCGGATATAAAGAAAACATGTGCAATTAGTAAATTGCCTGTGAAGCTTTCGTCAATAGATCAGATAAAACATCTTAAGAAGCAAGGTATAACTTTTAACAAACAATCTGAAGATTCTGCAATTTCCTACCTTTCAATCTTCTCATATTATTTTGAGACTTGTTCATATAAAAAATTGTTTAGCAAGAGAGTTGGTGGATCTAGGGATGGCCAGTATATTGACTTGGATTTTGATCAATTATGCAAAATAGAGCAGCTTAATAGGATGTTTCAAATACTTTTGCTTCTAATAACTTTAGCTATAGAGCATGAGGCAAAAGTTAAGTTAATGAAAATGTTTACTGAAAATCCTGAAGAAGATGGATACTCCATTGTTGAAGATTACATGTCTAGTCTTTATAACGATGACCGCAAAATACTAATTGCTGAATTAGAACGACTTAAAGATGGGAAATATAGCAGAGAATCGGCGGCAAAGTATACAGGTGGAATGCCAATTTGGGTATTTGTTGAAGGTATTACATTTGGAACATTGTTAAGATTTTATCGTTTTTGCGCAAAAAGATGGGGTAGTAGAGAGATGCAGAAGGAGCATCACTTATTGTGCAGGGTAAAATCCGTGCGTAATGCTTGTGCTCATTCTAATTCAATATTGGATGGAATTACTGAAAAGAGTTTTGACAACGTGCTTTTGCTTGAAGAAGTAAGTAAAGCTATTGAAGCTGTAGGGTTCAATAAGCGTGCGAGGCGATCGAATATGTGTAATGCGAAGATGAAAGAAATAGTGATAACTGCATATATGTATAAGAGATTTTTGTCTAGGAATTATCAATGTGATGAATGCGTGAATGATCAAAAAAGCATTATTAGATACATTGCAGGAGGATTTATAAAAAAGGCATCTGAGTACACAAAAGAGTATGATAAAGCGAGTAAATTTAACTCATTGCTTGCTTTTATTTGTACTGTTATTGACAGTTGGATATGTGAAAGATAGAATTGAAAATGCTTGAAAACCTTAGGGTTTTGGGGGGCGGAAGTGCGAGAGTGCATCTGCCCCGATTTTTTTTTGCGCGCAAACGACTTTTTCTGTACACGGCTGCACAGTTTCTGTCGGATTTTCTTGCTGACGCGACGACCTGCTTTCGCGTTGCACAGTATATATAGCATGGCATATAGTGACGAATCTCACACAGTATATAGCGACGAAGCACACAGAATACAGCAGCGCAGCACACAACACACACAGCATATACCAGCACAGCATATAGCGGTGCGATGCATGCGTTATAACAACATGTAGTGCTTTGGGTTGGGGAAGTGGTCGGTTTTTAGACACGCCGAAGATGCGATTTTTGCGTTTTGGCGTCGGAAATTATGCGTTATAAATGCGTTTTACAGTAGATTTTTTAGCGATATTCGCGAATTATAGAAATTTTTTTATATGCACAATTATAATACGTGTTTTGCTTGAAATCCTTCATGGGGGGGGGGTATAAATATTAGAGGCTTTTGGCAACCATGCTTGCATATAGGGCATAAGGGTATGTTATACTGACTACCTGTGGTTGGCTCTGTCTATGGTATTTGCAGTAGTGAGTGCACAAGATTTTAGTGCACCGAGCATTGGCATCGCATGCAGGTTGAGTGCGTGAAGTCTTAAAGATTAGAGAGTTGGAATTTGAGATATACTGCGGCTTGTGCAGCAGTGGAGGACTAGGAAGGCGAGAAAATGTTACCAGCAAAGTTCCGTGGATTCGCATCACGCGTGGGTCGTCTTACGTCGCGCGTTTTGGTCTGGCGTAAGACCAGTGCTGATGGCGCTGTTCGCTTCCAGCACCGCAGTTATTTCTTCCAGCAATGCCAATACTTTTGGCACCGCCAACACTTTTTCGACAATGCAGTCACTTCCAGCAGCGCAGCTACTTCCGGCAGCGTCACCATCGCTCGCGCACCATGCCCAGCACACACTCTTCGTCGCGCGCTCTTCGCAATGTTCGTAGCCGCCGCCACCATAGTAACCATGCTCATAGTGCCGCCGGTAAAAGAAGCAAATGCAGCTAATGTTAGTTGGGATTACATTGGTAATGGATATATTTCTCCTAACTCTGTTGCGAGTTGGGATGTATATAGGGATTTCGATGTTCAGCCTCCAGATATAAATACAATAACCGTTAATGGAAAGAAAAAAACAACCATCACTTGGAATGTTCTTTTTAACGCAAATGGATGCAGAATTAAAAAAATAGAAAACCCAAATGTAGATTGTGATGAAAATACTGCTCTACATGCGTATGATGGTAGACCTGATTTTTATCTTATTCTTCCAAAAAACATCAAGGATAATAGCATAAGAATTACAAGGTATCGTACAAAATTTGCTGGTTACAGTGGTAGAGGCAAAAGGTTTGTTTGGGAAGAACGAGGCAAAGATCAAATACCAAGCGATTTTAATGGTTATACTAATGCTACGCGCTTACCAGGTGATAGTGATTATGAGAATTTCTGGAAAGCATCTATTGAAAAATGTGGTTTAGGTACAGATGCAACATGTGAAGTAGATACATGGCGTCGAGCTGGTAATTTTGGTAGGTTATTTAAATCTTGGGAACAAGATAACGCTGTAGATTCTATTCGCTGGATTGTTACTGCAGAAGTTGAAGAAGGCAGTGACCCTTATAAGTTACCTTTTATGGCAGGTTGGATTTCCTACTATGGAGATAAGCATAAGTTTACAGTTTTTGGTCCGTATGATCATGATGGCGACGGCATACCAGACTTGGAAGAGTTTAAGTATGGTTTAAATCCTAAAAATGATGATGACATCCAATTCCCAAAGAGGTCTAAAGAGGACGCTGTTTACGGTGAAGTTACTTCCGTGAAACCGTATATAAATACTGGTGAGTGGGTTGGTGATTCTTATAACGGCGATTTTAAATATTATAAGGACATGCCAAATCATGGGGGCAGAACTACGACTGAGATGATTCCAACTGATGCTGGAATAGAATTTACGTTTAAAAAGAATGGAATTGGAAATAGTGAGATACTTCCGCCCGGTGTTACTAAGACTAATAATCCTAATAATATGCAGCCTGGTCAAGCATATATTAACCCAAAAACAGGCGAAGTTAAGTATAGTCCTAAGGCTTCTGATAGAAACAAAACTATACATTTTGAAGTTCAAATAAACTATCCTGACCCTAAGCCAAACAATTGTAAAATGAACAATTCAATTGTGAAGGTAAAAGGCGTTGATATACACGTTGTTTCGC
>NZ_LWSR01000088.1:0-8398 GCF_001660745.1 Gardnerella sp. 26-12 | reverse complement strand
AATTCTCCAAATCCAAAAGACAGGGGAGGGAAACAATTCCCATCTGGCACTAAGTTTAAGGCAGAAATTTATAATAAGTATCAAAATCCACCAACTTGGGCAAAGATTAATAACGAGTCCACTGGTGTTGTCACTTTCCACCCAAATAAGTGGGTTCCTGCTTCTAAAACTGGTCAGCCTGAGAAGAGACCTGTAGTTGTGCATTATCCTGATGGTTCAACTTCGAAGGATAAAGATTCTGGTAATCATGGTG
Source organism: Gardnerella sp. 26-12 (assembly GCF_001660745.1). Classification (NCBI taxonomy): domain Bacteria; kingdom Bacillati; phylum Actinomycetota; class Actinomycetes; order Bifidobacteriales; family Bifidobacteriaceae; genus Gardnerella; species Gardnerella sp. 26-12. The sequence goes on along the minus strand of NZ_LWSR01000088.1, from coordinate 8,145 downwards.
ATCCAGTTAATGCTCAAGTGTATGTAACAAGAGATAACCCTGGCACTGGTGACTTGCAGCTCCATATTCATAAGAACCAAAATGGTCAAGAGATTAACTATACCAATGGATTCGTATTCCGCAAGAATCGTGATGTTACTCCACACCCATGGATAGATTCTTGGTCAGTGCAGGAACCTGGCGATATTACTATTCGCTCTGTGTGTGCTGATACTACAAATCTTCTGAATCTTAAGTTTTATCTTAACGGTATTAATGGAATAACAATAAATGGTGAAAAACCGTGGCCTCATGCTACTGATGAGGAACAAGAAAAGTGCCGAAATGGTCAGGGCTGTGCAGCAAACAAATTATTTGATAGCACAGACAGAACCATGGAGCGTACGCGTGGTAGCATCACAGGAAAGCCACTAAAGGTTGGCAATTACCAGTGCACTGTGTATGCTTTGAAGCCTAAGGCTTTGAAGAAATTTGAGGATGCTGAAAAGAAGAATAAGGATATTGGAAAGAAAGACGGTTCTTCTACTAATATCATTGATTCTGATACCTTCAGTGGGTTAAGAGAAGATGTTGATTATACATCTAGAACTGTGCCAATTAAGGTTCACTCCGACGCGCATTATTATAATCCTCAATACGATAAGATATATGTGCAGGCTGGTGGTAAGTCTAAAGAATCGGCTGCTCCAGTAAGCCATTCTGGTGCTAACGGCGTGAAAGCTAATGACAAGAGTCAACAGGAGCTTGTGCAGAATGGTACTAGGTTGCCAAAAGGCACTTGGTTTGAGCTAAAAGAGTATCCTAAGGATAGTAAACATGTTCTTACATGGTATAAATTTGTCAATAAGCAAAGTAACAAGAAATCAGGCAAGGATGAGCCTGAAGATAGTACTACTGACGCTAGATATGGCAAAGTTACTTTTTCTCCAGAAAAAACTGTAACGCTTGGTGAATATTTTGCTCCTGTAATTGTGCATTATCCAGATGGTTCCACTTCTGAAGATCCGGATTCTGGTAATCTTGGCAAGCCTGTGTATGCGCCTGTAGAGGTAACTAGTCAACCAATCCAAAAAAATGATTTAAAACTCAATGTTTATTCGCAATATGGCGGAAGACGAATTGAAGACAATGATAACAATGGTATGCGTTTCCGTAAAGATGAAGTGTTAGGCGACGCTACTGGTAACACTAAGCCAATGTTCTTTGACTCATGGTCAAGTGCTAAGCAAGGAAAAATTTATCAGCGCATGCTTTGCTATAAAAAGAATCCACAAACTGGTAAACCTGAAAGCTATGAGATTGATGGTATTAATGGTCTGACACTTGCCGGTCGAAAAGGTAATACTACAAGCGGTGAATTTATTGATAAACAACCATCACAATGGACAAGAGCTACTGAAAAGAATAAGGATGAATGTACGGTTCATGGTAAAAACTGCAACCGTAACCTTTACTTATACGGTGATGAGCATGATACCGTAGAGCGCACTTGGGGTTGGTTACATGGCAAGGTTAAGGAAAATGGCGACTTTGTATGCACTGTGTACGCTATTAAAGACCTTGAGGGTAAAAATGGTAAGAAGGGTGGTTTACAAACTAAGTTTAATAGTGCTGTAGAAGGTTTTGTAAAGAATCCTGGTAATCGCAAGTTTGAAGATGTTATTAAATCAGTCTTAACAGATAAGCCGGGTAGTGAAGATAGTCCTCAAGAAGCCACTCAAAGGCACGTCGATTGGGATTCGGTAACCTTCCCAATTCATGTGCATAGTGATGCTCACTACTACAACCCAGAGTATAAGGCTATTAGTATGGAGGCTGGTACTAAAAAAGCCACTGAGGTGCCTAAGAGCAAGAAGACTGCCAACGATGCTAATACGTCGCAAGACGATGTGCGTGAAGGTGATCTACCGGACGGAACTTGGTTTAAGTTTAAGAAATCTTTAAGCTACACATTCTTTGAGGATGATCAAGATAATAAAGCTGACTCTGGTGATTCAGCTAAGAATGGCACGGGTCAGTTTGGTAAGGTTACGTTCCGACCGCACAAGTGGTTCCCTGTTGGTTCTGACAAAGTGCAGGTTATTGTGTACTATCCGGACGGTTCTACTTCTGAAGACCCAGATTCTGGTAATCTTGGTAAACCTATTTATGCGAAGGTAGACATTACGCGATCGCATGATGAGGATGCTGGTAATTTACGGCTGAATGTTGGCGATCGTGAAGGTAGCGGCGACTGGAATAATACTACCATCAAACTCACTAAGGGCGAGGAACTTAGTACTTCTAAAAAGACGACCCGTTGGCTTGATTCATGGTCCAAGTATAAGCCTGGAAAAATCAATTTGCGCACAATTTGCAATAAGATTAATTCAGACGGCACTAAGTCTCACTACCAGTCGGGCGGTATTGCTGGTATTAAGATGCAAGATGTAAAGATTTGGGATCATACTGAAGCTGCGTCAGCGCAGAAAGCTTGCGAGAAGGATGCAAGTCAGTGCCACCCTGATAGGCAGCTATACGACGATTACATTGCAAATGGTAACTCAAAAGATACCACTGAGCGTACTCGTGGGTGGATTAAAGGCAAGGCTAACGAATCCGGCGACTACGAATGCGTAGTTTACGCGATTAAAGCAAAACAGTTTAAGACAGACAATAACGATTTGCTTGCTAGATTCGATGCAGCTGTTGGTGCACTTAACAAAGATGCAAGTAAGAATAACACTGATCCTTTGAAAGACTTCAAGTGGAAGCTTGATGGTAATAACGGCAACAAAAACGCGGTTAAAGGTGTTGACTACGAGTATCGCGCAATACCAATCCACATTCACAACGACAACCACTTCTACAACCCGAAGTATGTTGATGTGAATGTTACGGCTGGTCAAAAGGTTGAGAATGCTGTGCCGCAAAGCGTTAAGAGTGCTAACGGTGCGGATAAATACCAGGATGCTGTGAAGGCTGGTGCGCTTCCGGACGGAACTTGGTTTGAGTTTAAGGATGCTACTCACGGATTTGAAGTAAATAATGACGGCACTGCTGGAAACAAGGTGTCTTTAGACTGGTCGTATTGGGCTTCTGGCAACGCCGCAGATAACACCGGTGAGCAGAGCAATAAGCCTGACAATCCTTCCAAGCAAAAGAATGGCAAGCACAGTTCCAAGGATGACGGCACGCGTTACGGCAAAGTGACCTTCCACCCAGATCAAGCTGTTGCTCCTAAAGCGTACTTGAAAGAGATTATCATCCATTACCCGGATGGCTCCACTTCGGACGACCCGGATTCTGGTAACAACGGCAAGCCTGTGTATGCGAAAGTTACAGTTGGGGGCCTCAGTGGAGCTGACAAGGATCTTAAGATGACATTGCTCAGATCTCAAGATGCTGATCCTGAACATGACAAGCTTGGTGGTGCCAATTCTCTTACCGTCATGAGCGGCACGAGCCTTACTAAGAATCCGTATGTGCTCGCGTGGAGCTTGAAGGATCGTCGCGATATTTCATTGCGTATGATGTGTTCTAAGCAAAGCGAGCAAAAGTGGAGTCGCGGGCTTGACGATACGCTCAATATGCATCTGAACCAGAATTATGGCGAAGATGTAAAGCCGTGGGCTTTTGCAAGTGCTGAGCAGCGAAAGTCTTGCAGTCAAGACAGTAAGAATTGCATGGCTAACTTGCTGTATGGCTTTACGAAGAATGATAAAGATCCGAACAGCATAGAAAACGCTGTGTCTCGCAGTGAAGACGATATTGCTGGCGTACCTCAAAAGGCTGGAAATTACACGTGCGCTGTGTTTGCGTTGAAGCCGAATGCGTTGACGGTGTTTAATGACACTGTTGATGCTGGGCTTAGTACTGATAAAAAGTATTCGTCTACAAATATGCAAGCAGCTCAGCTTACCGGCGTAGTCGTTGGAAAAGACTGGAACAGAATTGCTGTTAATGTGACCGTGATCGATCCGCCTAAATTCGCTCTGCCAAAGACCGGCGGAATGAACTGGAACGTGCTGCTTGGTGCGTTTGCTGTGATTGGCACGGGCGTGATGGCGGCTGGGTTCTTCCTTGAGCAAACCAAGTGGGGGCGCGCGATGCTTGATGCGTTGCTGCGTAAGACACTGATTAAAGATTTTATCTGCAAAACTGCCAAAAAGCTTCGCGCTTTAAGGCGACGTAGCGAAAGGTGGCGATGCTGATGAAAATTTTCTGCAGCTTAAAAACTGCAGTATCAACGTTCCATGTGCTGGCAATGGCATTACGCGTTACACAGTGATGTTACACAGTGACGGTAATTATGCCGGAGCATGGTTCGGATTTAATCTTGCTGCGCGCGGCGCAAATCGTAGCCGCCGACAGAGTTCATGCGGCTTTGCGATGACTCCGCCGACCGTGCGCAACACAAAATAAAACAATAAACGTATTTTCCTCAAAACCTGCCCACAAGGGCACTGATATAAAGGAGAAGAAAGTGAATAAATTCACTAAACAATGCGTGGCGGCATTCGCCTCGCTCGCAATGGCTGGCACGCTGTGCGTCGCCGGCGCCGTGGTGGCAAACAACGTAGCATTTGCTACGGGTCCTACAGCAGCTGAAAAAGCCCCATGGGATCTTGGCAATGAAGCTACCACTAAGAAGGGTTCCATTACCATCAAGAAGTATAAAGACGAAGTTGATAATGGTTCTCAAAAGAAGTCTACGCCTATTAATGGTGCAGAATTTAAGATTACAAAAGTGTTACAAATTGGTTCTACAAATATTGATCTTAAAAAACGTGCTGATTGGGTAACTATCGCTGGAGTAGTGAAAAAACTTAACGAGCATAAAGAAACTGAAGCCCAAGTTCACTTAGGAACAGATGCTTCTAGCACGCAAACTAAAACAACTGGTCAACAAGGTCAGAAGAATGGTGAAGTAGCATTCACTAATCTTGAACTTGGATTATACAAAGTTGAAGAAACTAAAGCTGCTGAAGGTTATTCAAATGATGTAGCACCATTTTATGTGACTGTTCCTCAAATTACCCGCGAAGATAAAAAAGTAAATAATACCTACACTTATGATGTTGTTGTAGAACCGAAGAACGCTTACATTAAGGATAGTGTTACTAAGACAGCAGATACTACTAAGATGGTTGGTGCTGGAGATGAGATCACATACACTATTAAAGCTAAGTTGAATAAGACAAAAGCTACTAACGGCAATAAGAATCTCACTGAAAATGATCTTCAGGACTTTGCCATTTATGATGATGTTTTAACTTCAGCATATAAAACCGTTAATTCAAGTGTTATTGCTGAAGTAAAAATCAATGGTGACACTGCTGCAATGACTAAAGATCAGGACTACACCGTTTCTGAAGAATCTGGAACTACTGACAATGGCATTAATACTGATCGTAAGCGCATTAAGGTTACATTTAAGAAGGGTGTTGCTAATAAAGGACTTCAAGCTATTGCAGCAAAAGCAAATGTTCTTGATTCAAAACCGGTAGAAATTGATGTTACTGTAAAACTTCAGTTAGTATCAGACTTGAGTAGTTTTGTCGGTAAAAACAAAGTTCTTGAAAACAAGTCTGGCTTTATTCCTGGTCACGGTGATGGCATTCAACCAAAGCCAACTCCTGGTGGCAGTGCAACAACTGAATTCCGTAAGTTCCACATTAAGAAAGTCGATGCAACTGATAAGACAAAGGCTCTTAACAAGGCTGAATTCAAGGCATTTGCTAATGAAGCTGAAGCTAAGAAGTGTGCTGCTGACCCAAGTGCTACTAACACTTGTAGTAAAGCAATGACCGGTTTTGCTGATGCTGTTCCACAAACTAATACCGAAGCTACTATCACTACAACTGGTGTTGACGGGAATAAGAATGGCGTGACTAAAGATTATATTGCTAAGGTTACGGATCAGAATAGCAAGATTTATCTTGTTGAGGTTAAGGCTCCAGATGGATACACTCGTTCTGATAAAGTTCATGAAGTTTCTTTGACTTCTGGCGATACTGCTCAGGAGATTGAGATTGTGAATATTCCAGATAATAAGGGTGGCTTCTGGTTCAACCTTCCAAAGACCGGTGCCGCAGGCGTGATTATCTTCGCGTTGGCTGGCATGTGCTTGGTTGCTGTTGGCATGTTCATCTTCTTGCGCACCGCAAGAAGGATGAAGAGCAGCAGGCTGCCTGATTGTAATTGGTGACTGCTGAGAAAAATCAGCAGTCACTGCTACATGAATGTAAATATCTGTTTGCATGGCATAAATATTGGAGCTGGGTGCGACTTGTTGCTCCCGGCTCTATATTTGTGCGCTTTAATTGAACTAACTAGCGAGCGCAAAATCAATAAATCGTAAATCAAATCTCAATCCAACGAAAAACTCACGAAACGAGGAAGCATGAAATTAAACGATGCTGTTGCTAAAGTATATGCTTTCCTCAATAAAACCGCCCTGAATATCCCCATCGTAAGTAAGCTTTTCAAGAATCGCATTGCTGAAACTAGTGCTGTTGAAACTAGCTCTTCCGAAACTGCTATATCCGAAACTACTGCATCCGAAACTAATCCTGCAGACCCAAACTCTTCCGCGCAACCTTCCGTAAGTGCACATCCTACCGCAAGTGCGCAAAAATCCAAGCAAAAATCTAAGCTCCGCCGCATCGTCGAGCCAATCGCATTCGTGTTGGCAGGCATTTTGTGCTTCAGTTACCCTGTTGTTTCAACGCTTTGGAATAATCGCGTGTCGAAGGAGATTTCTAACGCGTACGACAAGTATAACCACGATCAGGCTGGTGACGTGCGTCGCGCTCACATTCGTGCCGCGAAGCTTTATAATAAAACTCGCAAGAATATGCTTACCACGGATCCGTATGGTCCGGATGGGCAAAAAGACATAACTAACACGCCTGAATACAAGCGTTATCTTAAGGCGCTTGAGGAGCCTATGGGCATTATCGGCATCGTAAAAATTCCGAAGATTGGCGTAAAACTTCCTATTTATCACGGCAGTTCGCAAGAAGTTTTAGCGCACGGCGCTGGTCATTTGTACGGCACGGATTTGCCGGTTGGTGGCAAGAACCGCCACACAGTTATTACCGCGCACACGGGTCTTGCGGATGCCACCATGTTCGACGATTTGGTGAATTTGAAGAAGGGTGACTATTTCTACCTCGACGTGCAAGGCGAAACTTTGCGATACAAAGTGTTCCGCATCAGCGTGGTTGAGCCACACGATATTAGTTTGTTGCAGCGCGAAAAGGGGCGCGACTTGGCGACGCTGCTAACGTGTACCCCGTATGGCGTGAATTCGCATAGGCTTTTGGTGACAGGGTATCGTGTGCTGCCGGACCCTGTGAAGGCGCCGGATGACCACGTGCAATGGCCGCTTTGGATGACGCTATTCGTGATTGCAATGGCGTTCTCATTGATTGTTTTGTCCATGATGATTGCTGTTGCAACGTCTAAGCGAGGGCGACAGCTCGACATTCGCGGCAAGCATTTGCTGATTCTTTCGCGTAAGATGCTGCGTAAATTGCGTCGCGAGTAGCGCGACGACCTGCCTGAGCGCTGCGATTTAGCGCGCGAAGGCAATTCGGAGCGCCGAGCTTGCTTAGGGTTGAAAGCACGGTGTGCTTTCAACGCAAGCGAGGTCTGCCTTCGTCAGTAAAGACGAAGGCAGGGCAGGTTCGTGTGGCTGTGTTTTAGGAACTAGGTTGTGTTTTGTGTGCGCTAACGACCTGCCTGAGCGCAGTATTGCGCGCGCGAAGGCAATTCGGAGCGGAAACTCGCTTGGGTTGGAAGTCCAGTGGACTTCCAACGCGAGTTTCGTAAGTGAGTGCTGTGGTTGCGCGCGTTTGGAGCGTCGCACAACGCTAATCCCTCCAAATGTGAGAAACTTTCCTCGCGTTTGGAGTGCTAAAGTAGCGCAAACCCTCCAAACGTGAGATAACTCTCGCGCGAGCGTAAAATTTAGGTCAGTTGCGCATATCGTCGGTTGGCTGAAAAATTTACGGTTTATATTGCGCAACGAACCAACATTTGTTGGTAAATCAGCAATATTTTTTTAAAAAACATTGTCAAAATGCAAGGTTTTTGAAAAATTCTGTAAATTATATGTTAACTACAGATTTTTTACATGTTACTTGTGGAAAAGTGTTT
>NZ_LWSR01000087.1:0-1200 GCF_001660745.1 Gardnerella sp. 26-12 | reverse complement strand
AATGAATCTTAAACAGTTTTAGATAGTAATTATTTGTAAAGGTTTTCATATACAAGATATTGTTTACCTTTTAGCACGCCATTAATTTATAAATTGTCAAGATTTTTGGCATAAACAGTTACTTCTCGTACAGAAAGGCATATTATGAAGAAGTTAGCTATAGCATGCGTATTATCTGCTTCATTAATTTTTAGCAGTATTGTTGTTCCTTCTTCTACTGCACTCGCTCTTGAGCCAACAGATAGCACCGTTGAAAAAAACATAGCATGCGAACACATCACAACAAAAGATGGTTACCGCGTGTATGTAGTTAATGGATATCTCATTAAAATTCCAGCATCTAACGCAGAACCAACGCAAGCAGAGCTTCGTAACATATTACAAGAACGTGGAAAAATTAGTCTTGTAGTTAAAACAATTAAAACTATTTATCATAAACTACCTAAGCAAGTTAAACAATTCATTAAAAGTCATTTAGGATTAAATGAGCTTATAAAATTTTTGGAGCATTGGACTGGAAAGATTGAAGACGGAATTTATAATGCCTGCAAATCAGCAGGGATGCCAGATTGGATGGCTTGGGTTGTAACAAAAGCAATTATGATGCTGCTATAGTAGGAAAATATGAGTAATTCAGAATATACAAAAGCACAAATTCCATCCGTATTTTGGACAATAGCCAATGGCGTATTTCTTGCTAGCGGAATTGCGCTGATTGTAATGCGTAATGATTATCTATGGGGAGTGCCTCAAATTATCGCTGGATTATTTGGACTTGCAACCATGTTTCTCATTAAAAAACCGTGGTGCGCGCAGCTATATTTTATAGTATCTTCACTAGTCGTAATAGCAAATGGGCTTATGGAAATATTCGGCATAATCCACGGATCTGGATACGGTTATGTTCCGCTGATTATTGGCATAATCGTGCTTTTATTTATAGGCCTTGACAAGGATGAAAGTTCAAAAGCTCTTGGAATTGCCAAGAATAAATAAAAGCATTAGACTACGATTTTAACTTAAAAACATATCGCAATTTTCAAAGGTCAAGTTGTAGCCACACATCCTACAGCTTGACCTTTACTTATTTATCTGTTAATGATTTGTTTTGCATAGAGTTTATATGTTACTGAACAATTTATTTGCTTATAACCTCAACCACATTGCGATTAAATCACTAAGCTTTAAGCGAACTTATTC
>NZ_LWSR01000086.1:0-1843 GCF_001660745.1 Gardnerella sp. 26-12 | reverse complement strand
ATTATTACTTAAATAATGCTTTTCTAAAGGAGCAATATGATAGCAAAGCATATTACTGTTGGCATTGTTGATGATGATTGTTTTTGTCTACACGGCCTAAAAACATATATTGAACAGGTTGTTCCGTCCTGCAATATTTGCTGGTTGTCAACATGTGCCGATCAAGCAATTCAGTTTTGTCAAAATCGATGCCCAGACGTGCTGCTAATTGACATGTATATGTCTGGGGTTTCGGGAATTAAAATATTATACGAATTGCGAAGAAGACACTCGCTCCCAATAATAATTGCTATAACTTCATTTCCTATCAACGATTATGCATTAAAAGCATCGGCAGCAGGCGCGCAAGGCATTGTTGGGAAAAACCACCCAGAAACTATTTGCGCTATGCTTAGCAGTATTATCCAAGGCGCGTTCAAGCCGCAAATAATAGGCGATCTTCATTTTGACGACACGATGACAGCATTTCAACGTTTGCAAAATAAGCCAAAAAAGGGACGCCTTGCTTTAACGGATCATGAGACTGAAATTGTAAAGTTGTGCAGTAGAGGAATGACTAATGCGCAAATCGCTAAACGTTTATTTGTTGAAACTTGTACTGTGGAAACTATCCTTCGTCGCGTGTTCAAAAAACTGAATGTGACGAATCGTTCACAACTTATTACTACATGGCTGCATGATGAATATTTAGGAAATGATACACAATGATTATTTTCTTAATGCGTCGTTTACGAGAAAAGCTTATTGACAATAAAACATTTTTACTATTGGGATGTTTGTCGAGCGCAATGGATGCGTATATTTACTCGAATAGCGACAATAGCACAATACAACTTGTTATAGTTTACATGATTCTTGCTGCTATAAATCTGTTCCTTTGCTTGCTTCCGCATTTTATGAGCATGTGCTATATTTTTGTGCATCTCAGCATTCTTGCTATTCCTAGTCTGAATCTTCCACCAGTAACTTTCGGGCTCATCATATCATTTGTTTTTATTTCGTATTTATATCCGATTCAATTTACACTACCTTTATTCTTAGTAATAGACGCATTACACTACGTTGCATACCGATACCTATCAACTTTATCTTTCAAGTATCTTATTGCTTACCTTTTAATAAATATATTTTGCGTTTGCACTGGTATTATTTTGCGTATTTCTCACCAAAAAATGGTTCTTTATGAAAAAGATAAGCAAACAATTAATAATCTTCATCTGGCTGTGCGAATGCACGATAGATTAACTAATAAGATTGCAGATATTGCACTACAAAGTAAAATAGCATTACTTGACAAGTCTATTTCTAAAAAACAGCGAAGTGCTATTGAGGCAATAAATGATTTGGCAGATCAGGCTTTTGAAGAAGGACATAATATTATCGACATTCTACGTGGAAATACTGCTAAGCAAGATGCTCGAAGCGAGTTCATTCAGCACATTGAAGATACACTACAAATGAACGACTCAATCAATACATCTTGTGGATTAAAAGGAAGATCCATATGCAATATATCTAGTAACGATATTCCTGAAGACATTAGCGATGAAATCATCTGTGAAGTTATTGAATTAATCGAAGAACTATATTTGAACATGCGAAAATATGCTTCTTTAGTTTATTACATCAGAATTTCGATACGTAAAAAACAAATTGTTATAAAACAGTTCAATGTTCGATTTTTGGGCGGAAAAAGTAAAGATGCAATTCGCTCAGTATCTCAAAAAGGACTTCTGCTTCATCGCGATACCATAAAGCATTTAGGCGGTTCACTCTATTTTCGAGCCTTTGGTAAGTATTGGGAATGCAATGCAGTTATACCTTTAAAAAATAAACATAACTA
>NZ_LWSR01000085.1:0-2057 GCF_001660745.1 Gardnerella sp. 26-12 | reverse complement strand
ACTTATTGAAATTTAATTAATACTTCATTCCCATAGCATCTCGCACTTGGGAAAGCGTTTCTTCTGCAATAGCATTTGCACGCTTATTGCCGTCATGTAAAATGTCTCGAACAGTATCCATGTCTTTTGCAAGTTCTGCACGACGCTCACGGTGAGGTGCCAAGAAATTATTTACATTTTCAATTACGTAAGCTTTCAATGCGCCAGCACCAGCGTTGCCAATTTCTTCAGCAATCTCTTTAGGATCCCTGCCTGTAACTAAACCTGCGGTAGTAAGAAGCGCAGAAACTTGCGGACGAGTTACTGGATCAAAAGTAATCATCCTCTCAGAATCAGTTGGACTCTTCTTAATTAATTTGGCAGTTTCCTCGGCAGTAGCTCCGAGCATAATCGAATTACCGTAAGATTTGCTCATCTTTCGTCCGTCCAATCCTGGAATTTCAGGAGCATCAGACAAAATTGCTGCTGGCTCTGGGAACACTGGATTCTTTTTTGCGTATCTCTCATTAAAACGGCGCGCAATCGTACGAGTGATTTCAACGTGCGGCAAATTATCTTTACCGATCGGCACAACATTAGCTTTGCAGAACAAAATATCGCAAGCTTGGTGCACTGGGTACGTAAGGAGCAATCCGGTTAAAGCATGTCCAGATGATTCCATTTCCGACTTTACAGTAGGATTCCTGTGTAATTCTGCTTCTGTAACGAGCGAAAGGAAAGGCAACATAAGCTGATTTGCTGCAGGAACTGCGGAATGAGTAAATATCATTGTTTTTTCAGGATCAATTCCGGCAGCCATATAATCCAGCACTAAATTCAAAACATTATCTTCAATATGCTCAGTAGTGTCACGATCAGTAATTACTTGATAATCTGCAATAATAATATTAGTTTTTACTCCGCGCTGCTGCATTGCAACACGCTCACGAATAGATCCAAAATAATGTCCTAAATGCAAACGGCCAGTTGGGCGATCTCCAGTAAGCATAGTAAAAGACGAAGGGCTAGCTTTTAACTTTTCAAGCGTTGCATCTGAACGTTTACGCGCTGCAAGGAAGCTTGCGCTCATCTCATTACCAGCAGCTGTAACCTGTGCTTCTTCCGGCATTTTAGGCTCCTTAATTGTGCGTATTTTTACGCTGAAAATATGGCTTTTATGGTAAAAGTTTACACAGACAATATACTCGGTTGCGGTTAAGTGGTACGCTCTTGTGTGATGAACTGATTGTTACTTAATTTTTAGAGGGGGTCAGATGGGCCGCGGACGACAGAAGGCAAAGCAACAGAAAATTGCCCGTAAGCTCAAATACCTGACGACCGATACGGATTATGACGAGCTTGCTAAGGAACTTAATTCCAGCGAACCCGGACAAGGATCCTTCGATCCATTTGCGTCGAGCGAAAGCTATGAGGAAGATACATATCTTCCAGAAGAGAATGACACAGATCAAGAAAATGATGCCGTTGATGCTTCAAACGAAGATGATTTAGACGAGTATGCCAAGTGGGCTGCGGAAGCAGCTGCAAAAGCCGTTAGCAGCGAAAACTCTTCTACAAACTCGGGAGCGCACACGCCAGTGCATCATCATATCCCTATGCCAATTCCAAACTTCATACACAAACACGACAATTAAAAATTAAATTTTATTAAAATTATTTTATTTACGTATCCTGGGCATTCGAAATACTGTTTGCCCAGGATATTTGTAAATACATGCTGTAAATACGCAATTTAAGCTGCTTAAAGCCAACTTACAACGGCAAAATATCGCTTAAATCATCACGCTCGCCAATTGCACTTATGTTGCCAAAGTCCTGTTCCTGATGCCATTTAGTAACACCACTCGCTAATCGAAGCCATACTTTAGGCTCAAGTTCAATAACATCTGGCGGCGTGAGATTATGCGGATCCGAAGCTGGTCCTTCCAAAATTTTTACTGCACCAAAAGGCGCAACTCTTACTTCTACTGCACACCCAGGCACCTTATTTTCAAGAAGATATAGCGAATATCTAACTGCTAAAGCTTCGTCGCTTAAAGAGATATTTAAAATATTAC
>NZ_LWSR01000084.1:0-2182 GCF_001660745.1 Gardnerella sp. 26-12 | reverse complement strand
ATTATAAACAATATAATTGCTGAAATAAGCATCAACAAGTTTCTGTATGAAATGAACAATGTAAGAGATGCAACAGCAAATCCAAAGACTGTAAAACCAACAACATCAATTTTTTTACCATTGCCGTTTTTTGTTGGTAAATAATGCAATAATGCCGGCAATATTAGAATAGTTAATGCTGGAATTAAGAATAAATATTGCCAAGCAATAGAGCTTAACAATCCCGCTGAAAACACTCCAATACATGCAGAAAGCTGGTACGATGCTGTAAATAATCCGAAGAAGATAACTTTCAAATCATTTCGCAAATATTTTGTTGCAATTACTAAGAATGATGAACCTGCTACTTGTTCACCAGTTGTTTGCATAATACGAGCAGCAATAACTGTCCACAAATTTGGCTCAAAACAAGAATTAGCTACAAATCCAAAAACTGAGCCTATAAACAAAGATGTTAATCCAATAGTTACTAGCTTTTTTAATGACACAAAGTCGCCTAAAGAACCGTAAATAAAGCATACAATTCCTAAAATAATGCCAGGTAAACCAGTTATAAGAGGCGCTTGATCAACAGCTTTCACATCTATACCAACTTGTTTATAAACAAGGTTGAAACCTTGCAAGCACAAGGTGCTAATAATATATGTAATAAGCAGTAGTATTAACGCACGAACAGCAACCTTATCGCGCTTTTCTGGGTCATCATAAGGATCCACAGAAGAACAATCAAATCGTTTAGTCCCAATCATCACCGTCTTACTCCCCTACAACAGCCTAATAATTCCAAATATTTATGCAGAAAACTACTGCAAATAAATCAATCTGCCCTAACAATCTAAAGTTAATCGCAACAAATTCTTCGCGCGTAGCTACTCAATCGGATAATTCTACAGTTTGATAGTTACAATCAACAATAAAAGTTAGGAACAATTTTAAAAAATAATCACAATAATAAAATGATTCGCATATCACTTATAATGTAACAAGCTAAGTAGGAGGAAACATGGTGCAGAGAAGAAAGAAACATGATTCTATTCATGTCAACCTAAATANGWGNACANTAATAGTGGTGTTCATCACAATAAAAACAACAGTTCATTAAAGCATAAGTTTTACTCCAATAAAATTTTACGAAACATTATTATTGCTGTCATAGGCATTGCTATTATCATTCCTGTTGTTCAGTGGATACGTTGGGAACAGACTGTTTCTAATCTTCGCAACAAACAAGAACAACTTGTGTCACGCTTTGATTTTAATCCAGGCAATATTATTTCTGATTCTCAATTTTTTGACGATAACGCAATGAGTAAAGACGAAGTACGCAATTTTATACGCAAAAAAGGAGCAAAATGCACTGGTAAAAATTGCTTAAAAAATGCGTACTTTAATACTCACACTATTCCTGCCGATTCACTATGTTCAAAGTATCAAAGTGTAAGCAAAGAATCTTCTGCAGACATAATATACAAATCAGCAAAAGCATGTCATATCAGTCAACGAGTATTACTTACCATGCTGCAAAAAGAACAACATCTTGTAACAGACACTGATCCTAGCGATTTCCAATACGAATCAGCTATGGGATTAGATTGTCCAGATGATTCTCATTGCAACCCACGTTTTGCAGGATTCTTTAAACAAGTAATTGGTTCCGCAAGAAGATATAGATATTATCTTCTTCATAACGATCAATATAACTACCACCCTAACACGATTAACACAATTCAATATTCGCCAAATAAATCATGCGGATCTAGCAATGTTTATATCGAAAATAAGGCTACTGCATTACTTTATATCTATACTCCTTATCAGCCAAATATAGAATCGTTAAAAGCTGGATACGGCGAAGGAAATTCGTGCTCAGCATATGGAAATCGCAATTTTTCATTGATTTACTCTGCTTGGTTCGGAGATCCTCGCAAATAATATTCGTTAGATCGACATAGGAATACAATCTCGGTGTATAAGCTTCGAGGTATACTTCAATGTCTAATTTTTGGCACAATTGGTTAAAGATTACAAATTAACTGCTTCTATATTTAACAAAAACAACAAAGACTCACTTACTACAGATTTAATTTTTAATGCGAAAGTTAAAGATGATTTTGTTTTAGGCAGAGAATCATGGTGGAAAGAAGTATTAAAAAAGTAAGGATTTTGGCTATAACGCTAATTA
>NZ_LWSR01000083.1:0-2351 GCF_001660745.1 Gardnerella sp. 26-12 | reverse complement strand
ATATAATGAAATATATCCAAATACAACCAAATACATTGACCTTTTATAAAAAGCAGATATAATGGTAGTTGGGTCTGTAGTGATGAAAATTTAGAGGTGGTATAACACAGATGAAAAATGAAGAAGGCTATATCAGCATTGATGAAGCGGCAGAATACTTGGGGATAAAAACTGTCACTCTGAGAACCTGGATAAGAAAAAAACCAGATATGCCAGTATATAAAATAGGAAAACTTTGGAAATTTAAACGCTCGGAATTAGATAAATGGATTGCCAGTGGAGAAAGTGCAGAGTAGCTGTTAAGTTAGGAGAGTGATTCATATTGTCTAAAATAGAACTTTACAACGATGACTGTATTGTTGCTATGGATAATCTTAGGGCAAAATCAATAGATTTAATTGTTACAGATCCGCCATATAATCTTGGTAGTTTTATGAAAACTAGAGATACTAATCTAAAAAAGATGAGAGACAATTTTTTTGCTGCCGCAGGTTGGGATGACATGGGTTTTGAGGAATGGAAGAAATCCATGGAGTCTTTTTTTGAACTATCTTCTAGAGTCATGAAAAAGGGTGGCTCTATGATTGTGTTTATGGCTATTATAAAAGTTGAAACGATTATAAAGTTAGCTGAGGAATATGGATTTTACTATAAGACAACAGGGATTTGGCATAAAACTAACCCTATGCCCAGAAATATGAATTTACATTTTGTAAATTCTACAGAAGCATGGGTGTATTTCACTTATAAAACAAAGACTGGAACATTTAACAATGGTGGAGCTATGTTTCATGATTTTATAGAAACATCCGTTACTCCGAATAGCGAAAGAAAATATGGAAAACATCCAACGCAAAAGCCAGAAAGTTTGATGCAGCACTTTGTAGAAATACTTTCCAACCCTGGTGATAATATTCTAGATCCATTTATGGGCTCTGGAACAACGGGAGTTGTTTCAAAACGAGCTGGTCGCAATTTTATAGGTATAGAATTAAACTCAGAATACTACAACATTGCTAAATCTAGGATAGAGGGCAAATAAATGCAACCAACGGTAATAGATTTATTTTCAGGCGTAGGAGGATTATCGTTAGGCTTTGAAGAAGAAGGATTCAGTGTTCTTTTAGCTAATGAGTATGATGAATCCATTGCAAACGCTTATATGAAAAATCATAAAACAACAAAAATGGTCGTTGGTGATATTACCTCTCTTGATTTGGATGCTGTTTTTGGAACATATAAAAATAAGATTGACGTCATTATAGGAGGGCCACCTTGCCAAGGCTTTTCGCAAAAAGGTCAGCGGAAAACAATCWACGATAAAAGAAATTTTTTATTTGAATATTATGTAAAGGTAGTTGAGCTTGTAAAACCTAAGTATTTTGTAATGGAGAATGTCCCAAACCTGCTTACTGCTGAAAAAGGTTATTTTTTTAATGAAATTGAGACGCTATTTAATGCTATGGGGTACTTTTTGCAGCATGGAGTACTTAATGCCGCGGATTTTGGAGTACCACAAAATAGAAAAAGAGCAGTTATTATTGGCAAAATGAATGGGGTTGCTCCGTCTTTACCATCTTCGCTGAATGAGAAAGTAACTATATGGGACGCAATTAGCGACTTGGCATTTTTAGAATCAGGAGAAGGCGATGAGGTGCAAGAATACAGATATGCGCCTCAAAGCGAGTATGAAAAAAAATTACGTGGACATGCTAACCTTTTGTATAATCATAAGGCAACAAAACACTCTCCACTTTCATTAAAAAGATTGAGAATGATTCCTCCTAATGCCGGTAAAGAAGTTTTACCAAAAGAGCATCTAACTAAATCCATATATAGTGGTACGTGGACCAGAATGAAAAAAGATGATATATCCGTCACGATAACAACAAGATTTGATACACCTTCTTCAGGCAAATTTACTCATCCTTTTTTAAATCGGGCAATAACAGTAAGAGAAGCGGCCAGGATACAGTCATTCCCAGATGAATTCATATTCATTGGTAGTAAGAGTTCTCAAATGAGACAAGTTGGTAATGCTGTTCCGCCACTATTGGCATCAGCAATCGCTAGAGTAATTAAAAATGATATTATGGAGGGAAACATTGATGAATAGACCAGATAATATGTCCGTTTATGATGAATTGTATTTAAAGCTTGGTATTAAATCTTCGCTCCCACATGTTAAGAGTGCTGTCGCGCTAATACTTTTGTTTTGGGAGTGCTCTATTAAGTCTGCTGAGCTTCAGTATTCCNGTGCAAAGTGGAGACAAAATAGTAATTAATCCAAATTTGAAAACTGCTATTAAAAATAAACTAGCACAAATTTGTAAACAAGATGGTATTAACAT
>NZ_LWSR01000082.1:0-2629 GCF_001660745.1 Gardnerella sp. 26-12 | reverse complement strand
GGATGTGTATAAGAGACAGATATTAACTAACTTATATAAATCAGTCGCAAACTTTCCACATCCAGTTATGCTTATCTTCGACATCACCGAGCTGAATGCCAAGTAACTCATCGCGCAAAGCCTGAGTTAACTCACCAACGCCACCATCGGCAACCTTAAGATCGAATTCATCGGACTTAAAGCGACCAATTGGCGTAATGATTGCAGCAGTACCGCAAGCAAAGACTTCAGTAACCTCGCCAGAACGAATGTCGTCAAGCAACCCTTGAAGAGGAATCATGGTTTCAACAACCTTATGTCCTGCTTCCTCAGCAAGCTGAATCAAAGAACGACGCGTAACGCCAGGAAGAATACTGCCAGTAAGAGATGGAGTTTCCAAATGGCCATCCTTGTGGAGTGCGAACATATTCATGCCACCAAGCTCTTCCAAATAAGTCTTAGTTGCAGCATCGACGAAGCACACCTGCTCGCAACCGTGCTCAATACCCTTGTATTCACCAAGCAAGGAAGCAGCGTAATTTCCACCGCACTTAGCAAAACCAGTACCACCAGGACCAGTACGGAACCACTGATCTTCAACCCAAATGCTAACAGGCTTCAAACCACCCTTGAAGTATGGGCCGGATGGAGAAGCGATAACACAGTATTCAACTTCGTGAGCTTCGCGCACACCGAGGAACGGCTCGGAAGCAAACATGAATGGACGCATGTAAAGCGTATACTCTCGACGGCTCGGAACCCATTGCTTATCTCGCTTTACCAAGGCTGCAACCGATCCAATAAAATCATCAATAGAGAGTTCCGGCAAATACAAACGCTTAGCAGAATTTTGGAAACGAGCAGCATTAATATCTGGGCGGAAAAGCCAAATAGAGCCGTCGGCGCGCTTATAAGCCTTCAAACCTTCAAAGCACTCCTGAGCATAGTGCAACACAGATGCACCTGGATCCATTTTCAATGGACCATAAGGCTCTACACGACGATCAGACCATCCTTCGCCTTTAGTCCAAGACATATGAACCATATTGTCGGAGAAAATCTGACCGAAAGCAGGCTTATCAATAAGTTCGTTGCGCTTTGCGTCCGAAACTGGATTATCATTCGGCAGAACTTCAAAGTTGCCAGCCAATTTGTTCAACAGAGTTGTATCGCTATGATCATAAGACTCATAAGCGTCAGAAAACTCTGGAGCTACTTCTAAATCAGCCATTATGTCTCTTTTCTATGTGGATTATTTCTACTTGCCTTTTACCGCAATTAACGTATAGAATAATACGATTCTTGTTTTTCGCAAAACTTACACGCCAAAATATCKWMWGAAATATTTCMRWAAAAATATAAATGTTTTCTGTTAATGAGTTGTGCGTCTGCTCTTGACTTTTTCGAACGGGGGGGGGGTATGTTAATAACAGCTTCCGGCTGGATATTCTGCGCTGGTAGTTATTCACAAAACTTAAGTTGTGAATGTTAATTTTTTCTTCGCGCGTTTGGCGTGAAGGAGAAGAAGAAAGGAAAATATTATGTTGAATAAGAAGGCTATCGCCGCATTCGCTGCTGGCGCAACTTTGCTTTCCGGTCTCGCTTTCGCGGCTCCAGCTTTCGCTGAGGATGCTCCTGCTGGTGCTCCTGCTGCTCAGGGTGGTGCTGCTGCTCAGGGTGGTGCTGCTGCTCAGGATGAGAAGGATGATAATTGGCTCTATGAGCCTGAGGACTCTCAAGCTCTTGCTGATCGTTTGAATGCTGAGAAGGCTGCTAAGATTGCGGCTGACGAGAAAGATAAGTATGAGCATACTCCATTTGGCAATATGGACACGGATTACAAGAAGTGTGTGAAGCTTTACGGTGAAGATGCTCTCGAGTGCAAGGCTGTCGCTGACTACCTCAAGCGTCATGGTCAGAAGGTTGATGACAAGGCTAACGACAAGAAGGCTGATAAGAAGGCTGATAAGAAGGCTGCTGGTAAGAAGGCTGCTGCTCCATTGGCTAAGACCGGTGCTGCTGTAGCTTTGGCTGCTGTTGCTGCTTCCGTGCTTGCTGGCATGGGTGCTGCTCTTCGCAAGATCCGTCACTAAGCTTTTAGCACATTAAGTGTGTTGATTGTTTAATGATTTGTGAGCGTGCTGTACGTGAGTATGGTGCGCTCACTTGTTAAATCTTTCACTCAACGTGCTGCGAATGCTGTTTAGTGTTTTGTGGCGGGTTTGCTTTCGGGCTTTTGCATGATTCTACTGTTTTGCCAAATCTCTTTCTTCACGGTAGTGTTGTGCGCTGGTTTTCGGGGGCGTGACTGTTGAGTGTTTGGCTGGCTTGTTTGTTAGGGAAACGAGGCGGTTTTGTTAAAGGGCTTGGGTTTGGTGCTACTAGGGGCATCAGGCTCCAAGCCCTTTCTTCGTATGTGTCTGCTTGCTGACTGTACTATTGCTAGATGTTGTTGTTGCGATGCGACCAAAACGACTCAGCTGTGAGTAGTTTATGTCGCCTGCGCTTTTAGTGACCAACTTGTCTAGCGGTTCACTTGCTTACTCATCTGCTCACTAATCTACACATCTATCTACTTATATAATTAACCATCCTCCAACAAGCATATTTACTCTTCCTGCTTCTCATGTTCTTTTTTATACTTGAATCA
>NZ_LWSR01000081.1:0-2926 GCF_001660745.1 Gardnerella sp. 26-12 | reverse complement strand
GATGTGTATAAGAGACAGATTATACGCTACGCAAAAAGACTGTATAAAGCTTCAGGATAAAGAAATTTTCAGATCTCAGGAATGGTTGACATACCACATATTGATGCTCCAAATTATATTGTTGTGTCTAGTGGTCTTGTGCCGTTTTCTCAAAGGCAGTGTAGCTGTGATAAGCAAGACTTTGTTTGCTTTTACGAGCATGACATAAAGTTTAGAGATATTTTGACGCATACGGAAGATTACTTGATGTTAACACGTGGATGTCGTTGTTAACTAGTAAAGGTAATCCAGACAGACCTAGTTTGAAAAAGTTTAAAGAATTATTCCCTAATCAAACGAAATTACGTATACGATTCTCGCTGAATAATCTCAAACTAGACGATGATATGTTGAATATTCCGTTATTTATGGCTGATTACACGGATAAGCTTATAGAACTTGCTCTGAAAGAGAACGATTGATAAAGAAAGATAATTAAAAAAAGGAACGATTAGAAGACATAAAAATAAACTAGTGCAAAAGTTAAAAGAGTGTCAAATCCCACGAAACGTTGCAACCAGCCTAGGGGAGCTTCTAGGCTGTTTTTTATGCTCAAGAATTAAGCTATTAAACCAATCTTAAACCTTTTTGCGATATTTTCCTATCGTTAAAAGGTGCACCCAATATCCATAGTGTGCACTCAAAAAAGTGTGAATACGTTGCCAGTACTTTTCTATCCCCAATCGTGCATTAATTGTTTGAGTCGTTAACAATGTTTTCAATATTTCTGCCTGAGTAGAAGATACGAATAACTGTTACAGTCATTTGGTTTTCGTCTACTTGGTAAAAAACTGTGTAGTTATCGACTGAAACTCTGCGTATTCCCACAGAATGCCAGGGTTCCCTCGCTACAGGAGGATATCGCATAGGCATAGTCTCAAGAGAACGTATAGCATACTTAATGCGGTTGACTTGTTTTTCAGCTGTTTTTGGAACTTGTAATGTAAAGCGAATGTATTCGTATAGTTCTGTAAGATCAAGGAACGCTTGCGGAGAATAGATGATGTTATAAGTTGTACTCATGCACCATATTCCTTTGCAAAGAACTGATCTACTTCATCTGCACTATATTGTTTGCCAGTCGAAATAGAGTCGATGCCTTTTTGTAATTCTGCATCCAGTTCGGCTCGAGTTAAATTACCTAAAGCAAGCGGTTTTTCTTGTGTATTAGTCGGCAGACGAAGTTCAAATGGCATGCCTTTTTGTAAAACGATTTGACTATAAAGCATTTGGATTGCTGAAGACGGTGTTATGCCAAGCTGGTTCAATATGCTTTCAGCGTTTTCTTTAAGATTTGTATCTATTCTTGCATATACAGCGTTTGTGTTTGTCATTGTGTTCGCATCCTTTCTGACCTTATTTTACAAAATAGTTGCAAGCATACGCAAGCAGATGAAAGCAAAAGTTTAACTACTATTCAGATTATAGCTTTCCGTTGTTGGTTTAGGTGTTTTTTGTTGGATGTGAATTAGGCGCATTGACGAACAAATAACGCGCTTTTGGGGGTCATGTGATTACAGAAGCTGTTCGCCTCTAAAACAAGACAATATGAGGGGAGCACACGAGCATATTGACTTTATATCAAAAAGTTGCCAATCGTATTCTCACTACTATGTATAAAGCAAAAGTTATCGAGATTAGGAAAGAAAAATTAGAACGACACTAAGTATGTATATATCTTTCACCTGAATATTTACGTATAGTAAAAACATAGATAGAAAGACGAAGGATAATTATGGCTAATATGGATAAAAATCAGATTATTAAACAAGAAACCGAGATTACGAGACTAGATGCTATTTCTGGTCGCGGTGACCAGAAGCCAGGGAGCAAGAAGAAGCGTAAGCTTATCATCATTGCTACTGCGGTTGTTGTAGTTATAGCTTTGCTGGTTGCGAGTATGCTGGGTGTGAAGTCTTTAAGAGATTCCAAGACTCAAGCGTGCATCCAGGCAAACAGTGCGTACGCCAAAGCGTGGGCACAGTACGAGAAGACACGCCAGGATGCTGATGAAACTGCTAAGACTGTGACTAGTGTGGAGCAGGTTGCAAACGCTAAAACCTACACCACATTCACAGCCCAGCATGCTAAGAGTAAAAAGGTAAGTAAGGCGCAGTCTTTGAATTGTGCTATCTCCTACACTCAGGCTTTCAACGCGACCATGTCTAGTCTTGATAAGACTACAGCACAGCTTAATAAGACCACTAAGGCTCTGAAAAACTCAGTCGTTCAGGTCACAAAGTCGAAGAATGTGAAGGATCTTGAAAATGCTAAGAATATGGTGAAGGCGAAGCTTGATGAGATGAATAATCTGCTCTCCTCATCAGACGGTCAAGTGGCTGATAATGCTACTCGTGATAACCTGCAAAACCAGATAAACACGCTTACCGCAGCGTTGAATGATAAGAAAGCAACCGTCGAGTCTTTGACTAAGGCTCTTGAGCCAGTCCAAGGCGCAATCGACAGTGTAAACGCAAGTATACAAGCGAAGCAGCAGGCAGACGCTGCCGCAGCGGCTGCGGCGCAAGCAGCTCCGCAGGCTCGTTCCCAGTCTGCGGCTCGTACTAGCTCGGGAACTCCTCGTTCAAGTACTCGTGGTGGGTCTTCTTATAGTGCGCCAGCACAGAATAAGAATTCGGGTGCGGTCGACTGGGATAAATACCTTGCTGACGGGAAAGCATATAATGAATTACATAGAACACCTAATCAATGTCGATATATCTATCGCTGTGGCACTGGATGGAATACCGATGGAACACCAGATGGTGACGGTGATGTAACTAATAGCAAATAGTTTCCATCTTTACTCATTTTCCCTTTACATAGTGGTTGGTTTTAGACGACTTCTAAAACCAACCATTTTTATCAATACCAAATTTTTATTGAT
>NZ_LWSR01000080.1:0-3003 GCF_001660745.1 Gardnerella sp. 26-12 | reverse complement strand
TGATATTAAAAATATTTTAAATAATATAAGATTTCGTTTTAACACAACCACAGCCATTTTAGTATATTCATGCATTTTTATTTGGATATTGGAAATGATACTGAACTTTGCCTATCCAAATTATTATTCGACTCTAATAAGCTATACTGCGTTTCTTCCAATCACTGCGTTACAAACACCTTGGACTTGGTTCACATCAATGTTTGTTCACGCACCAAATTTAACCCATATTTTCTTCAATATGCTATGTCTTTGGTCGCTCGGAGTTGAATTAGAACGATTCTTCGGTAAATGGAAGTTTTTTGGATTGTATTTAATATCCGGCTTTGGCGGAAGCGTAGCTGATATCGTATGGTGCAAACTCACTAATAATTGGTTCGTTGCTTCATACGGTGCTTCGGGAGCTATTATGGGGCTTATAGGTGCACTTCTCGTAGCACAATGGCGACTAGGAGAAAACATGCGAGGAACAATTATTTGGATTGCTATTACTCTCGCTATGCCAATTATTGTACCTAATATCGCTTGGCAATCACACGTTGGAGGCTTAATTTCAGGTACTGCAATTGCAGCATTGCTCGGAGTACAAAATCCGCTACTTAAAAAAGCTTCGTTTAATACGCGTTTCTTAGTATATTTTGTATCACTATTTGCTATTCTCACTGCTTGTGCAATGTTTTGTTTGAAGGCATGATTTATTAAATTACACACGTGTAGTTTTCCACCAATGTGCACAGGATTGTGTATAAGTTGTGCCTAAATTGGTGACAACTATATAAGTTATCCACATAGTTAATCACAAACGTTGATAACTTGCCTTTTGTGAACCTGTGCACAAGTGTATAAGAGTTATCCACAATTTAAGTTTTTTGTGGACTAAACTATCGACTACATAATTTTAAAATTTACTTGCTCTAAAATTTTCTACACCTCAATAAGGAATGAGATTCATGCCTACACTTCAAGTTCCAAAAACAATCGAACCAGCAAACGCTTCTACACTCACTTTTATTAAAGAAAACGCACAATTGTCGCCAAGCAAAGCTGCTCTTAAAGCTCCACGCAACGCGAATATCGACATACCGTTTGCAATTAACCAAATAGCAGGTAGACAGATTGCGCAACAAAAACTGCCAAAATGGGCTTCCTGCAACGAAGTCATATATCCTGCACACATTTCTATGGAACAGTGTTCTTCTCAATCAACAGCACAATACAAAGCAAATGTTGCAAAAGAATTACTCAACAAATTAAATTCAGAAAATTTTAGTAGCACACTTGTGGACCTTACTGGCGGCTTTGGAGTTGATTGCACAATAATGTCTGAAGTTTTCGATTCTGCTATTTGTATTGAACAGCAAAACGAACTTTCTAGCATTGCACATCACAATATGAATGCACTTGGTATTACAAACGTAAAATGCTACAACAACAATAGCCTTGATGCACTCAAAAATATTCCTAAGTCAACGATAATATACGTTGATCCAGCTCGCCGTAACAAACAAGGATCTCGCACATACGCTATTGAAGATTGCACTCCAAACGTATTAGATCTTAAAAATCAGTTGCTCACTAAAGCAGAAATAGTAATTATTAAACTTTCTCCAATGCTTGATTGGCACAAAACAGTTAGTGATTTCAGTGGCAATGTAGAAGCCGTACATATAGTCGCACATAATAACGAGTGCAAGGAACTATTGATAATACTTAGTAACTCTCAGCACACAAAAGTACCAGTATATTGCGCAAACGATGATCAGATAACTGTTATACAAGCAACTTACAATACTTCAACAAATCAGGTATCAATACAGCCTGAATCAAATGTTTTAAATAWKARRWWWKAGAAAGAAAGAATACAAATGCGAATTATTGAAAGCAATTTGGAGAATGCGTCTTCTAAAAATATTGCAGATATAGCGTTACTGCAGGATCTTTGCGTAAATCAAAAAATTTTATGCACGTGGGAAAATATTAGTGAAAACGATTTAAACAAAGTAGCTGATTTTCTCGATCATTTTGATACAGCTATCAAAGTTTCCGAGTCTTCTATTGACTTTATTTTGCCGCTTATTGCTCTTAAACCTTTTATGCAAGAGTGCGAAAAAGCATGGTACGAAGATCAAGAATTACTTGCAAGTTTGCGCTCGCTATTAAAGCAAAAAGCAATTGTGTGGAATGCAGGGCGATTCTGCTTTGATACACTTGACAAGCCGATAGTTTACGCGATTTTGAATATTACTCCTGACTCATTCTATGATGGCGGCAAGTACCAAAGTGAAGACGAAGTAAATAGCCATATTAAAGAAATAGTTGAAGCTGGTGCTGATGTTATAGAAGTAGGCGGTCAAACTACAAAACCTGGCGGTTATTTAGAAATTACTCCAGAAGAGGAAATAAGTCGCGTTATACCTGCTATTAAGTATATTCACAAAAATTATCCTCAAATTGCTGTAGCAGTAGACACTTACAAGTTACCTGTAATGGAAGCTGCAATTGAAGCTGGCGTAGATATTATAAATGATGTTCGTGCGTTTGATTCTCCAGAAAAAGTAAAGCTTATGGCAGATTCTAACGTTGGATTAGTAACAATGCATAGCAATAGAGATACAGAATATGACAATTTAACAAAGGTTATGTGTCAATTCTTTAGCGATAATTTAAAAATGCTTGTTGATGGAGGAGTTGACTTAAATAGGATTATTCTTGATCAAGGAATTGGCTATGCAAAGGTTGCTGATGGTGAACAAGATTATGCAATGATGCGCAATATTAATCAATTGCATCGTTTTGGTCGACCAATACTGGTTGCGATTTCTAGAAAAGGCTTTGGTAAGAAGCTTTTTAATTTAGATAAAGAAGATCGTTTGCCTGTCACTTTAGTTGCAGAAACAGCGATGTTTATGGCTGGTGGACGTGTAATACGTGCTCATGATATTGCAGAAACAAAGCAATTAGTTGAAATGATCGATGTTATTAATAGAAATTACTGGTTTAAGT
>NZ_LWSR01000008.1:0-25053 GCF_001660745.1 Gardnerella sp. 26-12 | reverse complement strand
GTATATATTCAGAAAAATTTAAGTTCGCATTATTAAGATAGCTCATATGTTGAAAGGCTTGAGAATACACTATGGCAGCTTAAAAGCCGCACTATTTTTTGTTGTTGTGTGGCTTTTTCTTGCCTTATGTTGGGTTCTTACTGGCTCGCATCTGTCTTCACTAATATGGTTCATTATTCCTGGTATTGCATTTAGTGTTTTTGCTTATTGGTGCTCAAGTAAGCTTGCGATTATTGCTATGCATGCTACAGAGGTTAGTGAAGAAGAAGAGCCTGTGCTTTACGCAATGGTCAGAGATTTATCTGCTCGAATTGGTAAACCTATGCCGCGAGTAATGGTTTCTCCCTACGAAAGTCCTAATGCTTTTGCAACTGGTAGAAGTGAGCGTCATGCGAGTATATGTTGTACTCGTGGTTTGATTAATATTCTTAACGAGCGCGAGTTACGTAGTGTTATTGGTCATGAATTAACTCATATTTATAATCATGATATTCTCGCTTCTTCGCTGGCTACTGCTACAGCAACAGTATTAACGTACGTTGGTTCTTGGCTTGTTTATGTCGGTGATACATATCGTCGTGATATTCGCAAGTATTGCAAATTTATTGGTAAGTTTTTGAATATTTTATTCGCTCCTATTGCTTCTGTTATTATCAATGCAATTATTCCTGGTTCGCGTGAATTTGACGCAGATAAGGGAAGTAGTGAAATTACTGGAGATTTTGCTGCGCTTGCTTCCGCACTTAATAAAATTACTTACGGCATGCAGCTTCACGAGATGAAATCTACTGCTGGATTGCAGGCTGTTGCTTCTTTGATGATTATTTGTCCATGGAATAATAACGCCCCTGCGCTTGTGCATTTGTGTACTGCGCGTCCTACTGTTCAGGATAGGATTGGGCGTTTAATGAGCATTGCTGCATGAATATTTTGTTTGTTGAACTTGCTTGTCTTGTTTATTGAGTTCATAAACTGATTCCTAAATATTGAAGCGGTAAGCTGTGCATGATACCCTTAGATGGTTGTTGAAACTAGTTTACTTTTAGTTACAGCATGCGGATGTAGTTCATCGGTAGAATGGAAGCTTCCCAAGCTTCAGAGGCGGGTTCGACTCCCGTCATCCGCTCCATTCAGATTGTAAAATTGTATAAGTTGTAGTTTTTGTACATTGGATGTATAAAAACTACAACTTACGCTTAGTTAAACTTTCTTTTTCTTGCAATTGTCACAATTGTGCTAGCAAACAGCATCAATGCAACGCTAAGTGCAATTGGAATTATTTGTATTCCAGTACGAGGGAGTGCATTATTGGCTATTGTGGATTGTTTGTGTAAATGGAGGTCTTTCTTTACTAAAGTATTCGTCCACGCAACTTGTTTACCGTTTTCGTCAATAAGGACAATCGTATGATTGCCTTTATAGTCTTCCGGGATAACTACGTCGAATACAATTCTGCCATATTCATTAATGTGAACTGTTACATATTTCATTCCATTTGCGCTATAAAGAAGTTTAGGGTTGGAATATATGTAGGCATAAGCTTTTACTGCTTTTTCTAGTTGTAATCTGCGCATGAATTCTGATGTTGCATTTACTGTAACAGTGATATGGTTGTTTTTTCCCGCATAAGCAATGTTATTATTCCCGACGGTGAGAGTGTTGCACAACGCTGGAAGTAAATCTGCAATACTCTTTGGTGCTGATGGAATCTGTTGCTGTAATGTGTGTGATTCTGAGTTTGCGTTAAGCTCTATGTGGTTTTCGCGCATAGAATCGTTACTAACTGCAGGAGTTTGTAGAGTTTTGGAAGGATGCGTTGGTCCGGGAAATCCCATGCTTGGAATTTCCTTATGGTCTTGATCGAACTTATTAGTCTGTGGGGTTGTGCTATTTGCAGACTTATCAGATTCGCCATTGCTAGAGTGCTCACTGTTGCCAGAATGAGATTCTGGTGTTGGTGGAACAGGTTGTGGCTCTGGTTTAGGCGCAGGTTTTGGCGGAACGGGTGTTGGATTCACCGGGTTTGGTTTCGGCTGCAGAGGCACTGCAGGTTGTTGATCAGGCGTCGGTGTCGGCGTAGGCGAAGGCGTTGGTTCCGGTGTCGGTGGAACAGGTGTCGGAGGTACGGGAGTTGGTGTTGGAGCTGGTGTCGCTGGTGTTAGCTCGATCCATGGTGTTGATTTCTTTGCAGGAATTAACTCGGCCCACGTAATACTCTTTTTAGCTGGGTTTAGTGGTGTTGCTGGAATGATTTCTACAACGTGAGCTTTAAGAGTTACTTTCTGTTTTGCTTTGTTTGC
Source organism: Gardnerella sp. 26-12 (assembly GCF_001660745.1). Classification (NCBI taxonomy): domain Bacteria; kingdom Bacillati; phylum Actinomycetota; class Actinomycetes; order Bifidobacteriales; family Bifidobacteriaceae; genus Gardnerella; species Gardnerella sp. 26-12. Next base: position 22,753 of record NZ_LWSR01000008.1, on the reverse strand, counting down.
AAAGGTTATTTCTATGATAAATGTTGTTTCTCCAGTGTTTGTTGTGTTTGGTTGTTTTACAACTTGTACTGTGCTGTTTTCTGGTAAGTTTTTTAAGTATGGTTTGAAGTCGAAATTATCGGGGATTTTATTGTCTTTTTTGACTTCTATTTTCTTGCCAGGTTCAGCAGTAACATTTGGAAGTTCCTCGATATTAGCCAATCGTTTATGAATGGTTATTGGAACTATAATAGTTTTTAATATTCTACCAGATAGTRCGAGTAGTATTTTCCCTTCGTAGTTGCCGCATTGAGAAGTGTCAATTTTGTCGTATTCTGTAATGTCTGTAATGGTAGAGCCTTGCGGTATATCGTTAGGATTAAGAAGATGCTTTATTGTTGTGCCTTTTGGCAATGGATCATTTTCCATAATGTCAATATTCGTAATTTTAGGTTCGAAAGCTTGTTCGTCAGTTTTAATAACTGGTTCGTTAACTAATCCGTCGAGTGCATCAATTTTGCGACCGGTTCCCTCAATTTTATTGCGTTCGCCAACTGTGAATCCTTGGAAAGCATTCATTCTAGGCTCAAAGTAGCTTCTGGATCCATGACCGGCTCCAGAACTTCCTACGCTTATTGCACCTTCGAAATTTCCTATTCCGCCTATTACTGTATCGTTATCAACTTTATAATGAACGGCATAACCTTCTTTAGTTAGTTTATCGCCAAAATCAGATGTTTCCCAAAGCCATCTGTTGAATATATTACCTTTGATTCTCGGAGCGTTAAAAGTATAAGCTTTAATATTAAAAGTTGCGCCACTACTTTTAGCTCGAATTAAGGCTCTTTGTGCTAAGTACCCACCTAAAGAGTGACCTGTAACATATAAATTGCTTACAGTGTTCTTTTGTTTATATTCATCAATTAATTTATCTATATCAGCAGCTTGGCCTGGGTTTGAGCCAGTTCCAAGCAAGACATCATTCCATACATCTGTTGCGCCTTTAGTGCCGCGAATTGCTAATACTTGCACGCCGTTTTGCTTAATAAATGGGTACGCAGGATTCACATTTTCAAAAAGGATAGCGTCAAACCCACTCCCGAAGTGGTAGGTTTCCTTAACTTTCCAGAATGGTGCAAGCTCGTTGTGCATAAGGCGGTACTCATTGCGATTTTCATAAATAATCCTGAGCGGTTTTGAGTAGTCAAGTACTTCTTTGACGTAGCTGTCTTCCCTATACACAAGCTCCATAAAAAGCGCCATATCGCGAGGGCTAATATCCCACCTGCGAGGATTGCTATCGTTTTTGTCATCTAATCCGTCGCCGTCGGTGTCCTTAATAAGTGGATGCGAATTATATCCGTAATATGTGCGTCCGTTTTTTACGTAAGTGTAAAGCTCTTCGCTGTTCTTCAGACCGTCGCCGTCGCTATCTTGATCTGGATCTAGCGCGGCTTTATGGTAAAGCAAAGAATCAATCTGATTATTTTCCAAACGAATTCGACCAGTAGAAATGTCGTGAGCGGTTTGTGCGGTAAGAGGTACGTGCACTGGTGATGTTTCTTCTGCCGCTGCGGTTGTTGCTAGCGAAGGTATGTAAACCAGCGATGAAATGATCAAACCAAAAGTTAATACAATTCCACTAATTGTGTGAACGGTACTTACTTTTCTCATACTGCTATTCCTTACTTTTTGTACAGACTTCTACTTTATTTTGAAAATATTTTTGCGAGCAGCACAACAGATTTAGCTCAACGTGTTGGTTTTATCAGATTTAACAACTTTATAAAATTGTATCTAGTTGAATCAGATAATTTTAATAAGTACCAAAAGTTAATACTTAAGCTGATGCGGTGTAATAGGAAAGAATTTCATTAGATTAATTGATATAGGAAAAGCACTGAGCTACTTGTGATATTAATGAATCATCGGTAAATCAGCACTTAGCTTATTGTTAATAAATTACACGAGATAGCTATCTATTGCTGGTGCTAATTAATAATCATTAATTAGCAGTAATTAGAACGTGCGAACATCGTAGAAGTTGTTAAGTTCTTCCATCCAACGTCCAGTGCCAGAAATATCTCCTCTAGTACCTACGGTGAAACCTGGGAAATTGTTCATACGGGCCTCAAGATAGCTTCGAGAGCTATGTCCTTGCGCAGAATTGCTGACGCTTATAGCTCCAGCAAAATTGCCAACAGAACGAATAACCTTGTCGTTGTCTACTTTGTAATGAACAGCGTAACCTTCTCGAGTGAGCTTATCGCCAGTATTGGCGACGGCACGCAACCAACGGTTGAAAATATTTCCCCAAATTTGTGGTGAATTGAATGTGTAAATTTTCTTAATCCAGTTGTAGCCTTTGCCTTTAGCACGAATTAAAGCACGCTGTGCAAGATATCCTCCGAGGGAATGTCCGGTAATATACAAATTGCTAACAGTATTTTCGCGACCATAACGCTCAATCAACTGCTCAACATCTTTAGCTTGATCTGGGTTATGACCTACAGCTATTGCAAAATCATCATCGTAATCATTAAATTGGGAAGTTCCACGAATTGCTAGTACTTGAACAGTGCCTTGTTCTAAGAATGGGTATGGACTTACATTTTCAAACAAAACAGCATCAAATCCTCCCCTTTTGTGGTAGGTTTCCTTAACTTTCCAGAATGGTGCAAGCTCGTTGTGCATAAGGCGGTACTCACTGCGATTTTTGTAAATGTCGTGAAGCGGTTTAGTGTAATCGAGTACCTTATTTATGTAATTATCATCTCGATAAGAAAGTTCAGAGAATAAAGCCATATCGCGAGGACTAATATCCCACCTGCGAGGATTGCTGTCTTGATTATCTGGAATACCATCGCCATCGGTATCGTTCATCATAGGGTGAGAATTGTACCCATAATAAGTCTTACCGTCTTTAGTGTAAGTGTAAATTTCCTGACTATTAGTTAAGCCGTCACCATCTAAATCAGCTTGTGGATCAAGAGGCTTCTTGTGATATAAAGACATATCCAAAGCCCCAGGTAAATCTAAGCCTATAGTTCCATTTGCGATTTGTTTAGCTGTTTCAGCAGTAAGTGGAGTTTTTGCATAATTATCTGCGGTTGTTGCCATTGCTGGCATTGCGAAAGCAGATAGGCTCAAGAGCATGCATAGGCTAGTTAAAAACCCTGTTACTGCATTGCGTTTCATAGTATCCTCCCATATTTTGTTTAGTTTTGTAGTCAACAAATGTATAGGACGACTGTTTACGATTTGTAGCACCTCTTTGTTAACTACGTGCGTTATATAAATTAATCGAAATTTATTTTGCCGCCACAATTGCTATTCTACACAGTTCATCAATTGTATAGTCTACATAAACAAAAGTCCATACTTCTAAATAAATGTTGTTGCTCCTTTTTTGTTTACTAAAATCATTGACGATGTGTATAAGAGTCATAGAAAACATCTATATAACTAGAATTATCAATAGCCATAATCTATTCTTAATAATGAAAATAAAAGCGCAACGAAGGCGCAAATGACCTATTTAGGAGAATGATATGAGTTTAATGAACACACATATTCTTCCATTCAAAGTAAATGGTTATAAGAATGGCGAATTTGTTGAAGTAAGTGATACTGATGTTCTTGGCAAATGGGCAATTTTCTTCTTCTATCCAGCTGATTTTTCATTCGTATGCCCAACTGAATTGGAAGATCTTGCAAACCACTATGAGGAATTGCAAAAGCTAGGCGTTGAAGTTTACTCAGTCTCTACGGATACACATTTTGTACACAAAGCATGGCATGACGATTCTGAAGCAATTGCAAAAGTAAAGTACACTATGTTGGGTGATCCTTCCGGAGCTCTTTCGCGTAATTTTGACGCTTGGAATCAAGAATCCGGTTTAGCTCACCGAGCTACATTCCTCGTGAATCCGCAAGGTGTGATTCAGTTCTTTGAGATGACCGCAGACGGAATTGGTCGTAACGCCGACGAGCTGCTTCGTAAAGTTAAAGCAGCACAGTATATTGCAGCGCACCCAGGCGAAGTTTGCCCAGCAAAATGGGAGCAGGGCGAAGAAACCTTGGAACCTTCTATCGATTTAGTCGGCAAAATCTGATTTTTGCAATTAAATATTAAAGAATATTTTTTTAAAGAATCATCTCAATGCGTAGGGAGCTACGTTCATAGTTTCCTACGCATTTCTCTTATTTTTGCTTGTGACTAAAATTGCGGAAGGAAGTAAACTATGTCTTTGTTGAATGCATCATTAACTGCTCAGCTTTCAGAATTACTAAAAAAGATGGTATCTAAAATAGAAATCATTTCTTACGTTGATAATTCTGAAACATCTCAAAAAGTTAAATCCTTACTGGAAGAAGTATCTCAGCAAAGTGACAAAATCAGTATTTCTGAAGTAAATAATAATGAAATTAGCAATGTAAAGCGTAAGCCAAGCTTTGAATTGCGTAGAAAACTAGATAATCCAGTAAATGGAGAATCTACTGTATCGGTTAGTTTTGCGGGATTGCCTTTAGGGCACGAATTCAGCTCTTTAGTACTAGCACTTCTACAAGTAAGTGGCTATGCGCCAAAAATTAGTGATGAGCAACGCGATGCAATACTAAAGCTTGGTTCACACAATGTGACAACATACATGTCGGTAATTTGCCTGAATTGCCCAGAAGTTGTGCAATCGCTTAACACCATTTCTATTATTAACCCTAAAATCCAGCATACTGTAGTTGAAGGTAGCGCTTTCCGTGAAGAAGTAGATAAACTCGGTGTAATGAGCGTGCCAGCAGTTTTTGAAAATGGCAAACTTATTTCCTCCGGACGGGCAGGAATTGACGAACTTGTATCTGTGCTCGCAGAACAAGAAAAATCTGTTGAGCAAAATGAGAATGGCAATAATGGTAATAGCGTTTCTTCGGCAAATGTTGCGCTCGCAGAAAAAATGAATTCGCAAAATCCATACGATATTGTTATTGCTGGCGGCGGTCCTGCTGCTTCTGCTGCCGCAATTTACACTGCTCGTAAGGGTTTGCGTACAGCTATGATTATGGATCATCGTGGCGGACAGGTTGTAGAAACTGAAAGTATTGAAAATCATATTTCCCAAACGCATACGACTGGTTCTCAACTAGCAGCAGATTTAACTAAGCATATTTCGCAATACGATATTGACGTATTTACTCCTGATTGGGCAGACTCGCTCGATTTATCTAAGGAACCATATGGGTTACATACTATTCATGCGCGTTCTGGCGGATCTTTGAAAGCGCGTGCAGTGATTATTGCAACTGGCGCGACTTGGCGTACGTTGGGCGTTCCTGGAGAAGATGAGTATAGGAATAGAGGCGTATCATTCTGCCCTCATTGCGACGGCCCACTTTTCAAAGATAAGAATGTTGTCGTTGTTGGCGGCGGAAATTCTGGTGTTGAAGCTGCTATTGATTTAGCAGGAGTTGCAAAACATGTGACGGTGGTTGAGTTCATGGATGTGCTTAAAGCTGATCAAGTATTGCTTAATACTTTGCATAAATTACCTAACGCTGAAGTTATTACGAGTGCTGCCGTAAGTAGTATTGAAGGTAATGGTAGTAAAGTTACTGCAATACGTTACATAGATCGCAATAAAGCAGACGATGATGAAAACAGAGAACATATTGTTGAAACCGATGGGGTTTTTGTGCAAATTGGTTTAGCTCCGAATACTCGTTGGCTTGTAAATAATATTTCTCTCAATAATCGAGGAGAAATTATTACGAATCGCGCTGGATGCACTGATACTCCGGGTGTTTTTGCTGCTGGAGATTGTTCAGACGAACCGTATAAGCAGATTGTTACAGCGTATGGTTCTGGAGCCAATGCTGCGTTATCTGCATTTGACTATCTTATCCGCAGCCCGCMRAWTAAATAATTTAGAAAATTTAGACAATTCGCAAAATAGCGAAGGAAGAAGGATACCCTATATGACGACTCCATCTTCGGCAACATGGCCTGTATACGAAGGACCTCTTGGATTTACTTTAAACGCTAAATCTACAACATTTACTGTATGGGCACCAACTGCACAGAATGTGACGTTAAGACTTTTTGAAACCGGAAACAACAGTGAGCCAATTCAAACACACGAATTTAAACCGTTGCATGACGGAGCTTGGCGGATTAATTTCCGTAAGCGTTTAGACGGCATATACTACGATTATCTTGTTACTTTCCAAGATGGCACAGTAAATCGAACTAGTGACCCTTGGGGTGTAGCAAGCGGTGTAAATGGTGAGCGCAGCCTTGTCATAGACGATGAGCGAGTGTCTCCTGCCAATTGGCATAAAGATAAGTCTCCTAAGTTTGTGCGTCATGCAATGGTTGTGTGGGAAACGCATGTTGCAGATTTCAGCAGCAATCCTAATGGCGGCTTTAAGCCAGAGCATAGAGGCCAATATCTCGCTTTTACTGATGAACATACATCTTTGCAAAATCCAGATTCTTCTGAATGCAACTTCCCTACTGGCTTGGATTATTTAAAGCAGCTTGGCATTACTCATGTGCAACTCGAACCTATTTACGATTTTGCAACAGTTGACGAATCCGCAATCGACAATGCGCGCAAAAACGGTGCTTCAGCAGAAGAATTAGATTCTCTATACAACTGGGGTTATGATCCTCACGCTTACAACGTTCCTGAAGGTGCTTATTCTAGCAATCCTTACGACGGCACTGCGCGAATTCGCGAATGCAAAGCAATGATTGCGGCATTACATGCTAATGGCCAACGCGTAATTATGGATGTTGTTTATAATCACATGTACAAGTCTGCAGAAAACGCTTTCGAATGCATGGCTCCTGGGTATTTCTGCAGGCGAGACTCTGACGGATCTTTTGCTAACGGCTCTGGCTGTGGAAATGAAATGGCTTCTGAACATCCTATGTTCCGCAGGTTTATTATTGAATCTTTGCTGCATTGGGCACGCTGCTATCACATTGATGGCTTCCGTTTTGATCTTATGGGATTGACTGATACTGAAACCTTAAATCAGGCACGAGCTGCATTAGATGAGCTTCCTGGCGGTAAAGATATTGTTATGTATGGAGAACCGTGGAGTGCTTCGGACCCTGCTGTTGATGAAAAAGTTCCGATGGGAGATAAAGACGGCAGAAGCACTCTTAACGAGCGCATAGGCTGGTTTAGTGACGAGTCTCGCGATTCCCTCAAAGGCAACGTCATGAACCATCTCGACCGCGGGTATGTAAATGGCAATGAGCTCTGGTGCTCAGATGCGGCTCGCCAAACTCTTAATGCATGGCGTGATACTCCTTCTGCAGGTAAAGAAGTTGGACAGATTGTTCAATATACTTCTGCTCACGACGATTTGACTTTCTGGGATAAGCTTTGTATCTCTATGCGCGAGAATGCTAGCGATTTTGAGTTTGACGCTCAAGATGCACAACAAGTTGCGGATATTTTGAACGCTAATATGTTTGCAGCTGGAATTGTTTTGTGCTCTGCAGGCACGCCGTTTATGCTAAGCGGAGAAGAGTTTGGACGTACTAAGCACGGTTGCGATAATTCTTATAATCGCGGTGTACTAATGAACCAGCTTGACTGGGCGCGCGCTGAACGTTTCAATCCGCTTGTTCAATGGTATCGTGCACTTATAAAGCTTCGCGCTGAATATAGCTCATTGTATGATGGCAAACGCAAACAACTTGAAACGTCTAACCATACTGTTTTGGCTACGCGCATTGGCAATAATTTAATTGTTTGCGCAAATCCTATGTATCATGAAGATGCAACTATTCAGCTACCTGCTATTCATAGCGCAAAGGCTCAAGAGTGGCATTGCGTACTTAATTCAAGTGATTATTTTGCTAAGTGGACTGGAAAACAACCTGACACCGCGGTAAATATTACAACTGAAAAAAGCGCTGCTACCCTACACTTGCCTATCAGAACTTTTGTTGTGCTTAGCAACAAGTAATTGCGTTTTAGTAAGTAAAAAAATAATAAACTGTCAGACGATTGCAACTAAACATGAGTAATCACAACACTTGTGTTTAGTTGCAATTACTTATAAAAACTAGCAAATATGTCGCAACGCTAATTTGCAAACGATGTCAGGTATTTATATAATTGACAGGCAGGGTGTATTTCAATCCAGAGATGTATTGATTTACACGCTATCGCCATAGTTGCACATTTGGCACGCTTACGACGATGTTAGGAATGTGCCAAATCATAAAGTAGAAGGAGCACCATGACAACAACAGCTACTGGCAAAGCTGATGCTGATAAGCCTATGGAAGAAAGCGCAGAACGTCTTGCACGTCCACTTATTAAGCTTGCTAAGGCGTGCGGCGTTGCCACTTTTTATATTGATCAGCAAGGAAGCTACACCGAAATTACAGATGAAGCATTAGTTGGAGTACTTGATGCATTAGGCATGCCTGCCGACACTCAAGACAATATTGCAATTTCATACGAGAAGGTTCAGCGCAAACGCTCTAGCGAGTTATTGCCACCAACTGTCGTTTCGTTTAATGGCGCAAAAACTTGCGTACCAATTCACGCAGGAGATGCCAAAAAAGAGCAAATTCACATTTCTCTTACACTCGAAGATGGAACAGATTATGAAGACTCGTTAGGCGATATTCAATCCGAAGACGATGGAGACTTGTTCATTGAACTTCCGGATGATTTGCCAATGGGCTACCACACTTTGCATGCCAAAGTAATCAGCGCGAATGGCGAGACGGCTCAACATGCTGATGCCACATTGATTGCCGCACCTGCGCGTATTCCATTGCCTGAAAGCGTTAAGCAAAAGCACCGTTGGGGATTCATGACGCAAATGTATTCTGTGCGTTCAAAAGATTCTTGGGGAATTGGCGATTATGGCGATTTGCGTCGCCTACTTAAGGATGCTGGAGAAATCGGCAAGGCTGATTTTATGCTGATTAATCCAATTCATGCGTGCGCTCCAGTAACACCTCTTGAGCCTTCACCGTACTTGCCTGAGTCTCGTAGGTTCTTGAATGTCACTTATATTCGTCCGCAAGATATTCCGGAATATGCTGAATTAAGTGGCGAAGATCTTGCTAAAGTAGAGCAATTGCATGAGTCTATTGCTCCTCAAAACAATAATCCAAATCCTATAGATATCAACGCTGCATGGGATGCCAAGCTTCCTGCGTTGCGTATTATTTTCAAGCAACCTCGTTCTACCGAGCGCGAGCGCGAGTTTAGTGAGTTTAAGCATCGTTCTGGTGAAGATCTTGACGCCTTTGCAACTTGGTGTGTTGCGTTTGAGGTTTGGGGCGCTCCTTGGGGCGAGAATTTGTGGTTTGACACTACAGGCAAAGGCACTCCGCAAATTGAGCGACTTAAGCGCGAACATGCTGACTTGTTTGAGTTCCATCGTTGGCTTCAGTGGATTGCTGATGAGCAAGTTGCTGCAGCTCACGCTGAAGCTAAAGCTGCTGGTATGGCAATTGGTCTTATGCAAGACATGGCAGTTGGCGTACACGGCTACGGTGCTGACGTTTGGTGGAGTCCGGAACGATTTGCTAATGGTGTAAGCGTCGGTGCTCCTCCTGATTTCTACAACCAGCAAGGTCAGGATTGGGGTCAACCTCCATTCGATCCAAATTATTTGGATGAAACTGGCTATATTGCTTACCGAGACATGGTTCATAACGTGTTCTTGCATGCAGGAGCTGCTCGTATTGATCACGTTCTTGGATTGTTCCGCTTATGGTGGATTCCACAAGGACAGGGTGCTAGAAACGGCGCGTATGTGTACTACAACGTAGATGCAATGCTCGCAGTTCTCACTATTGAAGCAACTCGCGCAGGCGGTGTTGTTATTGGCGAAGATTTGGGCACTGTGCCGAAGTATGTTTCTAAGGTTCTTGCATCTCATGGCGTGCTTGGCACTGTTGTTGAGTGGTTCACCCACGACGACGAAGCTGAAGCCACTACTAAGAAGGCTGGAAAGAAGCAAATTATTTTTGCTAATCCGTCTACATATCGAGAGTATGCTCTTGCTTCCGTTACTACGCACGATATGCCACCTACAGCTGGTTATCTTGCCTTTGAGCATGTCAAGCTTCGCGAGCAACTTCATCTGCTTACAGACTCCGTAGAAACGTTCCAGGAGGCTGCTCAAGCTGAACGCGATGCAATGATGAAGATGCTTCTTGAGAACGGTTGGATTAGCAAAGATGCTGCTGAGGATGTTGAAGGTCATGTACAAGAGATTGTGGAAGCTATGCATGCAATTATGCTCACTTCCCCATCTTTGCTTTTGCAAGTAGCTTTGGTTGATGCTGTCGGCGAGAAGCGTTCACAGAATCAGCCTGGAACTAGTACAGAGTATCCAAACTGGCGTATTCCACTTGCTGATGCTGATGGTCGTGTAGTTCACACCGATGAAGTATTTAAGTCACCACGAGTGCTATCTATGACGGCAGTTATGCGCGGCGAAAATACACGGAAGCATGTATAATTTAATAGTTGGTTTACCGATGAACTGACTCTATTTCCCCCCCTCGTAAGGAATATGATTTGCATAGTAGCAAATCAAAATATTTCTTACATGATGTCCTATGTGAGGCGAGCATCTATAATAGTGCTCGCCTCATTAATTATGGGGTTATGGAGTAAGAAGCAAACCCCCTGCCTCAACACCGTTACTCGCGCAGTACGTAATCTGCGTCAATAACACAAATAAGCAGCAACACTCGCGCGCTAAATCGCAGCGCTCAAGCAGGTCATCAGCGCACACCAGTCACAACCTAATTTCTAAAGCACAGCCACACAAACCTGCCCTGCCTTCGTCTTTATTGACGAAGGCAGACCTCGCTTGCGTTGAAAGCACACCGTGCTTTCAACCCTAAGCAAGCTCGGCACTCCGAGTTGCTTTCGCGCGCACAATGCTGCGCTCAAGCAGGTCGTCACGCCATAACGCAGAAATTACTTCTTAATATACTTTGCAAATACACGCTCTAAAATCGGAGTATGCAGCATAATAAGCGATCCCCAACCAATGAATACCAACAAAGGCAAACCCTGCGGCAAATATACGATTGATGCAAATATTAACACAATAAACACTATATCTAGCAGTGTCATTATAAGAGTTTCTTTCCAATACGAAATACCAAAAATAAGAGAATTAACCACTGTTTTATCAATYGAATTTTTAAAACGCGCTTGTAATGCAAACACCCATTCGGCAACAATAACCCACAATATGCTCAGAATAAATTTAATAATTAAAAGTGGAGTAGACCACACGCAAAGCCATAGCCAAATAATAGCAAGCAAAACTGGTCCCATTACAGCCCAAATAATAGTAGATTCCAAAAAATTGCTAGCAAACGCGCGAAAATAAGCTGCAGTAATATGTCCTTCACCTTGCTCTGTACGTCTTGCAGCATCATGACCGGCACAAAGAGAAGCACCGATAGTAATTAAAGGAATGCTTGTTAAAATCATCAATATTGTAAGCCACACGGCATCAGCAAATGTTTCCATGCTTTGCGCAAACTTTGAATCTGGGCTTCCAAACGAGAAAATCATTCTATACTATCTCCTGGTTTTATGACGCAATTCCTATGCTTTACTATCTATAGATACTCTAATAACGAACTCTACCACCTAATTACAAACTAACGTAACTATTAAAAATAATGACGGTGTGCACAAACGTAATAGTATGCACACACCGCCGCTTTCACTGCCACTTGAATTTTGGAGGAGAATTAATTTATCCCTTTACTGCACCAGACATAACACCTTTAATAATGTACTTCTGGCAGATGAGGTAGAAGATTATGATTGGAACAATTGCCATAACCAAGCAGCCCATCATTGCGCCCATCTCGACAGATCCATAGCCGCCCTTCAAATACTGAACAGCTATAGAAATAGTCTTATACTTGTTGAGATCGAGCGTCAAGAATGGAAGCAGGAAGTCATTCCAAATCCACATTGCCTGCAAGATTGAAACCGAAATAATAGCAGGTCGCATAATCGGCACAATAATCTGGAAGAATATACGTGGCACAGAAGCACCATCAATCATTGCAGACTCTTCGAGTTCTTGCGGAATACCCTTAATCACACCAGTGAAAATAAACACTGCAAGTCCTGCACCAAAGCCTAAGTAAATAATCCACAATCCCCATGGAGTATTCAACTTCAAAGTGTTCGTAATGTAAGCAAGGGTGTACATAACCATCTGGAATGGCACAATCATGTTAAACAGGAACAAAACGTATAGAAGTTTTGCTGCCCAATTGTTCACACGAACAATCCACCATGCACACATTGACGTGCACAGAAGAATGAGAATCACAGAACCAACAGTTACAACAATGGTCCAGAGGAAACTCATCGGAAAATCAGTACGATTTGAACCTAATACGTAGTTAGACATTCCAACAAACGATTTTGAACTAAAAGTAAAAGGATTGCTTGCAATATCAACCTTAGACTTGAAAGAATTCAGTACCACTAAAGCTATAGGGAAAATCCATAACAAGCTTATAAGAGTGAACAGCACAGTCCATAACGCAGGATGCTTTGTTTTCTCGTTCATGCCGCTACCTCCTTCGACCTAGTGAGCATATTCTGAACCATAGCAATAACAGCCACGACAATGAAGAACATGACTGCCTGAGCCTGACCAACGCCTTCACATCTTGGAGTAGTGAAAGTTCTATAAATATTAAGAGCTAACATCTCTGTTTTCCTTGACGGACCACCGTTAGTTAATGCGAAGTTCTGATCGAAAAGCTTGAAGCCGTTGGTAATTGTTAAGAATGTGCAAACAGTAATAGAAGGCATCATCAATGGAATAGTAATCTTGAATAAAGTCTGCCTTGGGCTTGCACCATCGACAGCAGCTGCTTCCATAACATCTCCTGGAAGAGCCTGCATTCCTGCGATATAAATAATCATCATATAGCCAATTTGCTGCCAGCAAACAACAATCACAAGGCCCCAGAAACCGAATACTTCAGAGAACGTAATCGTACGATTGAAGTAGCCGAGTATACCATTTAACAAGAGCTGCCAAATATAGCTTAAAACGATACCGCCAATAAGATTTGGCATAAAGAACACGGCTCTGAATATCGTCGTGCCCTTGAACTTCTTAGTAAGCATGTACGCAATTGCAAAAGCAATAACATTAATAATTATTGTTGTAATAACTGCAAAAAGCGTTGTGAACAAAAACGAATAAACAAGATGCGGATCTTTTAAAGCTCTATAGTAGTTACGAAAACCCACAAACTTACCATCAGTCACAGTAGTGAATTTTCTAAAGCTCAAGTACACACCCATAATAAATGGCACTAAGAAGCCAACAACAAACGCAGCAAACGTTGGCAGCGCAAATAACCACCACCATTTACGTATTGCTTTTCCGCTCATACTAATCATGACTCGTCACTTTCTCCTCCTTGAGCGCGACATCCACGTAGACATCGCTGTCCCGAACCAATAACTTCATTCTACTACATGAATTAGCTATGTCAAACGTTGTCATTTTCGATATGTCACTTCAAACAAATATCAGAATTTAGTTTTAAAAAAATTGCTTATTATCGTTGGCATTCCAGCAAAATTTGCTAGAATAGAAATGTCTGCAAACGTTTGTTTGTTTCGAACTATAAAAGTTCGCACTAAACAATTAAACACAAGGCTGTGCTACACGTTTGTTATACGCGAATAAAGGAGTTCACATGTCGGCAAATATTCAAGATGTAGCGAATAAAGCTCATGTGTCAGTTTCTACTGTGTCGCGTTCATTTACACGACCGAACTTAGTATCTGCATCCACTCGCAATAAAGTATTGGCCATTGCCGAACAATTGAATTTTTCTATTTCGAAATCTGCAGCAGCACTAAAATCTGGTAAAACCTTGCGCATCGCTTTATTGATTAGCGATCAAATTCGTCTATGGTTTTCTGCATCTATTATTCAAGGATTGAATCAAGTATTCCACACAGCTGGATATGATTTGTCTATTTTTCAGATTTCCAGCAGTAAAGAGCGTAGTGAATTTTTCACAATGCTCCCAACTAGACGTAATGCTGACGCCGTTGTTGTGTGCTCCTTTGACGTAAATACCAACGAAATCGCACAACTTAAATCAACAGGCGTGCCAATTGTTGGCATAAACTGCTTATATCCACAAAAATGCGATTTTGACGCGACTATCAATATTGACGATGACCAAGGTGCAAGACTTATGGCACGCCACTTAATCGGTTTAGGGCATCGCAATATTGCATATGTGCGCACAACTCGTGACGTTTCACTACATTTCAGCGTATTGCAACGTTACCATTCTTTTATTGATGAATGCCAAAATAGCGGGATCACACCTACAGAAATTGTGGCACCTGCTAATTCTGATCGCATAAGTGCCATAGTTTCTATGCTTCTTGGAAGTTCAATTATGCCAACAGCAATTGCATGCCAAGAAGATGGTATTGCAATACCGCTTATGTTTCAGCTTGCACGCAGCGGGTATTCTACTCCAAAAGATGTGTCAATTATTGGTTTTGACGATAGTTTTTACGCGCATGAAACTGGCTTAACTACTATTAGACAGGATCCAGTTGATATTGCTTCTACTGCGGCAAATATCACGCTTGCGCTTATAAACGCAGAGAAAGTTGAAGATCAGTATCGCATTGTTCCAGCGCAACTTATTGTGCGTTCAAGCACAGCTGCATTATTAAAAGAATAGACCTTTTATAGTTTTTTTCTAGAAAATATCGAAATAACAAAATCCGCTAGGACTTAGCACTGTGATGTGCCAGTATCCTAGCGGATTTTCTTACGTCACCTTTGCTTGCTTACGTCAGCAGGTGTAACGTCTGTTTGTTTATTAGTCATCTTCGTGAGCTTGAGAATATTCTTTAGCCCAACCATCCACAAACGCTGTCTTAACCTTATCCCACTTGCCAGTGCCCTGAGCGTACTCAAGCAAAGCAGAGCCGAGGTCGTTCTTCCAGTTATCAGATGGCATTACGGTGAAGTTCCAGCTTACTGGAGTCTTACCAGACTTAGCATCTTCAACAGCTGCCTGAGTCAATGGGTTGTCAGACTTGATATCTGCGAAGCTCTTGAATGGAGTAGTGAAGCCCATCTTCTTAGACAAAGCATCCTTACCAGCATCGGAAGTAAGCAACCACTTCAAGAAGTCCTTAGTTGCCTTCTTGTTAGCGTCAGACGTCTTCTCGTTGATGCACCAATAGTTCTCAGAACCAGTTGCCAAGCCTTGCTTCTCTTCGCCCTTAGCACCAATATAAATTGGAAGCATACCAAGGTCTTCAGCCTTCATACCAGCCTTGGAGAGGTCACCCCAAGCCCAAGTACCATTCTGGTAGAACACAGCTTTACCCTGGGAGAACTCAGCATTAGCATCTTCACCAGTCTTGGAACCAATTTTTGTTGCTGGTGTAGTGGAATCAGTAATGTAAAGATCGAAAATCTTCTTATAACCGTCAAGGAAGCTACCCTTTACCTTTGCAGGCTGCTTGGTAACATGATCTTCCTTGAACTCATAGTACAAAGGAAGATTTGCAAGGTGGGTCTTAAAACGCCAATCAGAGCTGGAATCAAAACCAGCAGAAGTAAAGGCGCCTTCAACGCCAAGATCTGACTTGTGCTTTTGAATATCATCTGCAACAGCCTTCAACTTATCGAAGGAGTTGATTTCTTCAGCAGACTTTACCTTAGCATCCTTAAGCTCGGTGTACTTCTTAAGCAAAGCCTTGTTGTAAATCAAGCCGTAGGTTTCCATTGCATATGGAATACCAACAACCTTATCTCCATCCTTCAAAGCAATATCCTTGTTCTGAAGTTGGCTATAAAGCTCAGTATCCTTCAAATCAGCAGTGTAATCCTTCCAGCTTGCGTAACCAACTGGACCGTTGATCTGGAAGAGTGTAGGAGCTTCATTACCCTTGCTGATTTCACTCTTCAAAGACTGCTCATAAGTTCCGGAAGCAGCAGTTTGAACCTTAACCTCAACACCTGTTTTCTTGGTGTATGCCTTAGCTACTTCCTTCCACTGATCTGCAGCTTCTGGCTTAAAGTTCAAGAAGTAAACCTTACCTTTAGCAGAGCTGTCACTTGAGGAGGATCCGCAAGCTGCAAGCGCGCCAAAAGCCATTGCCGAGCAAGCTACCAGTGCAATTGTTGATTTAATTGTACGATTCATCATCGAACCTTTCTCCTATGCCGACAATCCCGTCATTGGACTGCCACACCTCTCGGTGTCCTTATCGACAATATTTATTATGCCTCAACTGCTGCAATATTGCAAACGATAGCATAAGTAAATTGACGCGTGTCATTATAAAAACACCACCCACTAATATATTCGATAAAATTAGCACGTATTTTTGGCAATAATTAAAGGGATTGCACAACAATTTAGCAAACGATTGTGCAACCCCTTGAGGATTATAGTTCAAAACAAATTATTTAATTAAACTAACTCTGCCCATGAGCAATCTTATATTCCTTAGCCCAGCCATCAACAAACGCGGATTTAAGAGTAGCCCATGCCTTATTAGCGCCAATAGAAGTCATACCGTCTTTTGTTGCTTGAGCGTATGTAAGCAAATCAGAGCCAACATCGTCTTTCCAACCGTTAGATGGCATAGTAACAAACACCCACTTAACAGGCAATTTGCCAGGCTTAGCAGTGTAATCAACAGCAGCCTGAACTAGAGGATTTTCTGCTTTAGGGAAACCTTTGAAAGGAGCAGCAAAGCCCATTTTATTAGCTAAAGCATCCTTACCATAATTTGTAGTAAGTAACCAATTAAGGAAGGCATTAGTTGCTTCCTGATTCCGCCTTGAAGTCTTTTTATTAATGCACCAATAATTTTCCGAACCGGTAGCCATGCCTTGTTTCTCTTCGCCCTTAGCACCAATATAAATTGGTAGCATGCCAACATCGTCAGGCTTTATGCCAGCTTTTGAAAGATCACCCCAAGCCCAAGTACCATTCTGGTAGAACACAGCTTTACCAAGAGCAAACTCATAAACAGCATCCTCGCCAGTTTTAGTACTTAACTGGCTTACAGGAGTTGTGGAATCAGAAATATAAAGGTCAAAAATCTTCCTGAAATTATCAACATAGTCGTAATTAATTGACTGAGGCTGACCATTAACGTTATTCTTAACGAATTGATAATACAAAGGCATATTTGCAAGATGCGTCTTAAAACGCCAGTCGGAGCTTAAATCAAAACCTGCGGACGCAAAAGCACCGTCAATACCAAGCTCATCCTTGCGCTTTTGCAAATCGTCTGCAACAGCCTTCAACGTAGCGAAATTAGTTATTTGATCTTCAAAAGATTTGCCGTTTTCTTCTGGTTGCAACTTTGCATCTTTAAGATCCGCATACCTAGCAAGCAAAGCCTTGTTGTAAATCAAGCCGTAATTTTCAGTAACATATGGCACAGCAACCGGCTTACCGTTATCCATAAAAGCAAGATTTTTATTGCTAAGTTGCGTATAAAGAGGGGAATTAGTTAAATCAGCAGTGTAATCCTTCCAGTTAGCGTAGCCAACAGGACCGTTAATCTGGAATAACGTAGGCATGCTATCTGGATTATCTTTATATTTCTCAACTTCGGTTTTAAGTCTCTTTTCATACTGACCGCCAGTTGGTGTAACTATGCTTACTGTAACACCAGTCTGTTTTGTGTATTCTTTAGCAACTTCTTCCCACATAGCAGTAGCTTCAGGCTTCAAGTTGAAGAAAATAACCTTCCCATTAGCAGACCTATCGGCATTTGCGCCAAAAGACTGAGAAAAACCAAAAGCAGTAAACGCACAAGCCGCCAAAACAGCGCAAACTACTAGCGCAATAATCGACTTAACCGAACGACTCATCATCGAACCTTTCCATATACTGCTAATCTCTTACGAACTAACTAATTACTGCTATTGAATACTATTTAAATCACCGTAGTGAGCTAATATTACAGCAAACGCAAGACTCAAATATATAAATATCTTTGCAAAAAATTTGCGCAAATCGCACTAAAATATATGAAAATATCTGAAATTTTAAAACCGTATTTCAACAATTCCAATGCACAATTACATTGTCGCCTTTATACGTGCCCAACACAGAATAATGCGCGGTATCCATACGAAGAAGTCGCGCAAAATCTGGGTTTATTCCAAGCCAGCGCGCAGTAAGAATACGCAACACATGAGCATGCGCAACAACAAGCACGTCCTTACCTAATTTCAATTTAGGCATTGCCATATCAATAATCTTTTGAGTACGATCCGAAACCTCTTGCAAGCTTTCTCCAGAAGTCCTGTGCACATCCACTGTCTCTCCACTAGGAAGCACTTCTTTAGCATCACTAACCATGTGAAAAGGAAGAACTTTAGGACCATGTTTCCACACATCCCACGCCTCAACTCCACTTAGTTTAGAAATATCAGCGCGCGTGCGACCCTCAGCAGCACCATAATCCCACTCCAGCGCGCTATCGCAAATTGTATACGAAGCAAATCCAGCAAACTGAGCTGTTTGCTGCGCGCGACGAAGCGGGCTTACAAGCACACAATCCTCATCAAAACCTTTTGTGAACACACGCTGCAATCTAGCACCAGCCTCTTTTGCTTGCTCAACACCAACTTCAGTAAGAGGCAAATCCGTGCGCCCAGTATGCTGACCAGACACACTCCAAGCGGTTTGACCGTGACGAAGTAACACCAAGCAACCCTGCTTCGAGCATTCTTTCTGAGAGGATTCTTTAGTGCCGTTATTTTGCATAGTCTTCACATTCCTCACCAGCGCCATGTACACACATCGCACTGGACGCCTAGCAGCACGATTGCTTTACGTAAGCATTTCTTAACTTGCAGCCACTTTGCCGCAAATCAAGATTACTGTTCCATGGTACCGCCAAAATTGGTATTTCGTTACCATTAACATAGAAAATATGACGCAATTATCATCGGCTAATACTAAAACTCAACGAAACCATCGTGTGACTCAAGCTACCGTGCAACGACTGAATGCAGCGAATCGTAAGATTGATGCGCTTCGCGAGCGCCGATTAAAAAATCCAAATACTTTAGGAGATTCGTTGCTTAAAGCCGCACTTCCGTCTTTTGCAACGTTTATAGCTGGACAGATTGCGCACTTAATATGGGAAAAACATGTTGATACTAGAAAAATCAATTTAAACTCTAATAATCGTCCTAACAATCTTTCTAAAGAAAAAATCACACAAAAGCAACGTGTTAAGCAAGAAGAACCATTGCTAATGTCTCTTGGATTTGCAGTATTTTCTGCGATTCTTACTACGATTGTTGGTCGCTTAGTAAGTCACGGAACCTTGTCTTATGTTGCGCGGAGGCAAAGAAAGCGACAGTTTCGAAAAAATAAATTCTAATTTTGAACAAATGAAACTAAATGCAGAAATAATCGAAGAATAAGGAAAGTAAGGAATAAGAATAACGTGCAAAACTTACGTCACAACGAAACTATTGATACTCTACTGAACCGCCGATCTATTCGCGCTTTTTGCAGCGAAGCAATTGACGAAGATACAGTCGCGACTCTTGAAACCGTGGCTCAACGCGCTGCTTGCAGCCAGTTTTTGAACGACTGGTCAGCGATTAAAATTACGAATAGCTCAATTAAGCAGAAGCTTTCCGAAATTGGCAATCAAACATATATTGCTACAGCTCCGCTGTTGTACGTTTTTATTATTGACCAGCACAGAAACGCTGCAATTGCACAAAAAAATGGCATCGATACAGGCAGCGACGAATTTATGCTTAAAACTCGTTACCGCTTTACTCAAGCTCAAAACGACGTCATTTTGGCACTTCACACCATGGAAACTGCCGCGGAATCTTTGGGTCTTGGTTGCGTAATCCTCGGTTCAATTTTGAACAGTAGAACTCAGCTTATTGATATTTTGGATTTGCCTGAATACACGTATCCCGTGCTCGGCTTGGCAATTGGTAAGCCTGCACAAAATCCGGAATTAAAGCCGCGCATGAGTACTAGCATGCAGATTTTTGAAAACACTTACCCTGCTGACGATGCTGAATTACTAGAGAATCTTGCCGATTTCGACAATCGCGTGCATCAATATTACGATTTGCGAAATACTAGCAGACCGGTTGACGCTTTCAGCGCGCAAATTCTTGCTATAGCAGCAGACGATATTGCCAAAAAACACGAAGCAGAAGATGTTGAGCAGGTTGCAAGGCAAGGTTTTAATGTTGCATAAGATTTAACACCGTTTTAATTTAGTGCCGTTTTAACTTAACGCCGTCTTGGCTTGTACCCGCGCTTTCTAGATTTAGGCTTCGTGCTTGCGGATGGCGAGCGCATATCGGAATACATGCGATTTACCGGGTTTTTATGCGTCAAATGCCAGCAACCACAATATTCACAAGCATAAACCCATAACTGTGTTCCACGCTCTCGCAAACTTTGCTCCGCTGCCATAAGAGCCTGCCCTTTATTCTTGTACATGATTTTTTGGGTAGATTCGCAGCGCCTCGGAGTAAAGAAATACATAGCTTTTATGGTAGCAAACCGCTTAACAGTTTATGATACGTCCAATAATTACATATCCACGTTAGCATCAACGTTCATAACGTACACGTTATTGCGCAATTGCCGCTCTTGCATTCGCGTAATATCCCCATCTTCGTACATGTCATGAATTATACGTAACTCTATTGCGTAACTTTCACGCTTTACTTCTTCAATATTTTCGATTAAACGCACGCTCAAGCTCACATTAGGTCTAGAACGCAACAATCGTTCAACACTCCTGTACTCGCGCAAAAGTGCAGAACAGTACTCAGCTGCGTATTCCTGATTGCTCATGACATTATATAGTCGTTCAATAACGTGCTGAATAACTTCAATATGCAACTGACGAATATGCACAAAAATAACGTCTTCTTGTAAGAGTGGAGCTGTTCTGCGAATCATATTACTTACTCGCATTATGACTGTTCCAATACGACGCTGTAATGCTCTTAACCTTCCGCGAACATGCCACATGAGGGTTCCCAACTGCCTATCAGTGTGAATGTGACGTAAAGAATTCATAATTTGATCCAACAGACGCTCACAAGCTTCAACCTCCAGCAATTCCTGTTTCGATAAAGAACAAGCTTGCTTCAGCTTACGCAAACGCTGCTTAATATAATCTTTTTCCCAGTTAAGAGTTTCAATGCGCAAATCCAAATATTCTTTGGAGTCTCTATGCCCAATATTTTGCTTTAAACGTTCAATTCGTTCGGTATAAGAGTCAACAACAGACAATACTGCACGACGATTTTCGTTAGTAATACTAGAGGTTAATTCTTCAACCGTACGTCTAAGCACTTCAATGGCAATAGGAGTAACTTCCTCAAGTTCAGTATCGTTCTTTTTGGGAGAAATCATGGGTAACAAGAAGTTCGCCATAAGTAGCGTAACCACGATCACTACTCCCGATATAAAAATAAGTTCATTCCTAAGTGGAAACTTCACCGGTAATGTGAACATTAACGCTAAAGTTAAGGTTCCTTTTGCTCCACCTAAAGTCATAATTACAGCAGATTTTAATCCGCCTGTTAATTGGAATTGAGAAGATCTTGCGATGCGAACCATGGTGACCATCCATAAGAACCTCATGCCAACAACCGCAAGCAACGTTACAGCAATAATAGCCACAAGCAACAGGTTATTAACACCATAATCATTCCAACTTGAACTTACAACTTTTGGCAAAGCAATGCCAAGAAGAACAAAAACTGCACCATTCAGCCCAAACGAAAGAACACTCCACACGCTATTGGCAACAATATTAGTGCGCGAAACATTCGGACCTACTCCAGAACGATCAAATCTTGCTAGTAATCCTGCGGTAACTAACGCTAGCATTCCAGAAGCGCCAACACCTTCAGCACCCATGTAGAGCAGGAACGGCAAAAATAGTTCCATTAATATTCTTGTTTTTGTAGTTTCCCAACCTAAAGATCTAATCTTTTCAAAAAGCCAGTTTGCAGCTAATCCTACAAATACGCCAATTGCAATTCCACCAAAGAATTTTGATGCAAAACTGCTTAGTGCTGGCGTGATATCGAAAACACCAGACGCAGCAACAAGAACTGCAAACTGGAAGCCTACGATTCCGGACGCATCATTAAACAGTGATTCACCCTGTAGTACGCTAAATTGTTTGTCAGTAAGCGATACTTCATGACTTAACGCACTTACTGCCACAGCGTCAGTCGGTCCCAAAGCTGCCCCTAACACAGCTGCAGCGGCAATCGGTATAAATGACCATATTGCAGGTAAAAGCACAGCAACTGCGACCATAGTTGCCAGTACTAAACCAACAGCAAGAGTTGCTGAGTATTTAAATGAAGACAATAACGCTAACTTATTTATCTCACGCGATTCAAAATAAATTAAAGGCGCAACAATTACGATCATAAAAAGCTCTGGATCGAGAGTAACGTTTGGGAAGAAAGGCAGTTCTGAAGCTATAACACCCATGGTTATCTGCACAAGCGGCACTGAAACTCTCGGTATAAAACGCTCCAAGAATGACGACAGCACTACAACCGCCATGATGTACAGAATTAGCTCAAAAACTGGCATACTATTATAACTCCCCCTGTTTATTTACCTTATTTTTCAGCTTATCGAAACATGGCAACTAATATAAAATTTATTGAAATGCAAAAT
>NZ_LWSR01000079.1:0-3095 GCF_001660745.1 Gardnerella sp. 26-12 | reverse complement strand
ATTAAAAATAAAACGCAACGGTACAAAACACATACAAGGGTAGGGGAAACCACATGAGTGATGGCATGTTTATTCCAACGCGAAAAGCCTCTGGAAACGCCATAATTACGTTACGTGAAGACGCTTTTGATTCTTCCGGCTCAAGTTCTGCAGACGAAAGCAATAATGCAAAATATTCGCGCCTTTGGGGGCGCAGAGCTGTAGAAGTACTCAATAATGAGAAGCTAGACGAAGGCGTGTACCGTTTAACTTTGCGAGATTCTGAGATTGCTAAAAAAGCTGCTCCTGCGCAATTTGTGAACTTGTATTCCCCTGATCCAACTGCTATGCTTCCGCGTCCTTTTGGAGTTGCAAGCGTAGAAGGCGATACTTTTACTTTGATTTTTGCTGTGATTGGCAAAGGCACTGCTAAGTTTGCTGAGCTTAAACCAGGAGATAGCATTGACGCTCTTGGACCTTTGGGACTTGGCTTTAATATTTCCAAACCTGCACATTATGTGTTGGTAAGTGGCGGCTTGGGAGTGCCACCTATTTTGTGTGCTGCTCAAGCGCTTTCAAAGCGTGAAGATTCTAGCGTAACGGCAGTGCTTGGCTACCGTAACAAACGTTTTGCAGATGATTTAACGAAAGAATATATTTCAGACGTACACAGTATTACAAATGCTGAAGGAACTGTTATTACACTTCTTGACGAACTTGAAAAAGTTAAGCATTTTGATTTCGACGACGATTTGCCAACTGTTATTTTGTCTTGCGGACCTTTGCCTATGATGAAAGCTGTAGCTCACTGGGCACATGAAAGAAATATTGAGTGTCAGCTCAGTTTAGAAGCGCGTATGGGATGCGGATACGGAACTTGCGTTGCTTGCGTTGTTGACACTTTGGAAGGCAGGCTGAAAGTTTGCAACGATGGTCCTGTTTTTGATGCGAATCGTTTGGGTTGGGAGTAAAAAATATGAGTGCTGTAAATAATGCCGAAAATAATTCTGTAAATAACGCAAATTCCGCAACAAATTCCGCTGAAACTTTTGGCTTTGACACTAGCCACGTTTGGAAGCATCCAACTCAAGTTGCAGGCGTTAAGTGGAAAAACATGGTTGGAACTGCTTCTGGAACTTTCCAGCTTGCAGCTTGCCGACGCTTTTATGACGTAAGCCAACTCGGCGCAATTTGCACAAAAGGTGTTTCCCCTGTTCCTTGGGAAGGAAATCCTTCTCCGCGCACTGCAGAATCTCCTTCTGGAATGGTAAACGCAGTTGGATTGCAAAATCCTGGTGTCGACCATTATTTAGTAGACGAGTTGCCGAAACTAAAATCCATGGGAGCGCTTGTTATTACTAATGTTGCAGGTCACAGTGACGACGATTATGCGCAAGTTGTTGAAAAGCTTGCAGATTCTGCGGCCGACATGCTTGAAATTAATGTAAGCTGCCCAAACGTGACTCACGGCGGAATGAGCGTTGGTACGGATCCGGTTGCATTGCACCGCTTAATTAAGCGTCTTCGCGCAATGACAAGCAAGCCAATGATTGTAAAAATGACGCCAAATGTGACGGATATCGTTTCGATTTGCAAAGCTGCAGTTGATGCTGGAGCGGATGCTTTAAGCATGATTAACACGCTAGTTGGTTTGCGAATTGATATTCGAACAGGCGAGCCTATTATTGCGAATCGCACGGGCGGTGTTTCCGGCCCTGCAATCTTCCCAATTGGGCTTGGGTTTGTGTGGCGAGTGCGTCAAGCTATGCCAGATATTCCAATTATTGGCATTGGCGGCATTGATTCTGGCGAAAAAGCTTTGGAATACTTGTATGCTGGCGCGAATGCTGTAGAAGTTGGTGCTGCTGCTTTGGTGGATCCTACTGCTCCTATTCGCATTGCTCGCGAGCTTGACGATTTGCTTGATTCTCGTCCAAAGCTTGCGTCTTTACTCGCTGAAGGCAAAACTTGGCGCTGAAATTAAGTATTTAAAAAGTATTTAGAAAGTATTTAAAATCATTTTAAGAAAGAGAGCTAATTATGGCAGAATTAGACGAACGTTTTACAAAGTTTTTGCTTGATTCAGGTGCGCTTAAATTTGGTGACTTTACGCTGAAATCTGGTCGTCAATCACCTTATTTTATTAACGCTGGTGCTTTTGACGACGGCATGAAAATCGCAAATCTAGGCGCATACTACGCTGAGCGCGTTGTTGCAGCAATCGAAGATGGCAAACTTCCGCAAGATATCGACACTGTTTTCGGCCCTGCTTATAAGGGTATTCCGCTGGCAGTTTCTACGGCAATGGCTTTGACGAATAATCATAATATGCCTGTTGGTTTTACTTTCGATCGCAAAGAGCGAAAGGATCATGGCGACGGCGGAATTATGGTTGGAAAACCGTTAAAAGACGGCATGAAAGTTCTGTTAGTTGACGACGTGATGACTGCTGGAACTGCAGTTCGCGAAACTTTGCCAAAGCTTAAAGCGGAAGCAAATGTGCAAGTTGTTGGCTTGATTTTGGCAGTAGACAGAATGGAACGCACGAAAGACAGTAAGCTTTCTGCAGTAAAAGCAGTAGAGCAGGAGTTTGGATTCCCAGTTTTGCCAATTGCAAATGTGCGCGAAATTTTCGCTGCAGCTCAAAAACTCACTAATAGTGACGGTAAGCCAGTTATGGATGAGGAATTAGCTTCGCGCGCTGCAGATTACTTGCGTACGTATGGTGCGTAACTATCTTCTACAATTTCGGAACCAAACGGCCACAACGCAAGTTTTGCCATTTTGAAAGATTGTATGCCAAATGGAATGCCAACAATTGTGCAGCAGCAAATGAATCCTGAAACGATATAACCTAATGCAAGCATTGGCCCAATGAAAAATACAATCCATAATATGTTCCAAATTGTGCTAGTGCCGCCTCGGTAAATAACGTGTTTTCCAAATGGCGTGAGTGTGAGCTTTGCCATTTTGAATGCTTGAATACCGAATGGTACGCCAATAACGGTTATGCAAAGAAGGAAACTTATAAGTAACCAGCTTGCAGCAATGAAGAGACCGCCGAATATCAGCCACACAATATTGCCAAGAAGTTTCATAAAAGTAGTATATTAGTT
>NZ_LWSR01000078.1:0-3098 GCF_001660745.1 Gardnerella sp. 26-12 | reverse complement strand
GCTATAAATAATAATTCACTATTTAAGTCTCAAATGGAATCGCTAATAGTAGCCTTTGAGCTAATTTGGAAGTTAGCAAAAATCAGCTTTATTGATGAAGATAAAACTGCTAGTGCAGAAAGGACAGGTGGAATAAGGTATCCCAAAAAATTAATCTATACGGTTAATGCTGACATTATCGATACTCTAATTGACAATGATTGGGATGCTTATGTACGTATTTTGATTTTGTGGATTGGTGTTGATATTAATTATGATAAGCAGATAGAGACTCGATTGAGTCGCTTGTTAACTGCAATATCTGAAGGCGCAATCTTTAAATTAGTTGATGGTACTAATGATGTTATTTTTAATCAAAACGACGTGTATAAGAAACTAATGCAAACTAAAAATAATGTAGATTTAAATGGAGATGAAGAAGCTAAAGGTTCTTTAAGAATACTTAAATCTCTGCTTTCGGATGGACTAAACCCATACCTTGAGTGCCATAATGGAGATGTTCAGATATTAAAAGGTCAGTTTAATAATCTAGAGGAATATCAAAAAAGGGTAGAAACCTTTCTGCAGCTATCAGCCACAAAAATAATAGGCTCCAAGGATGTAAATATAGATAAAGAGACCGATAGACAAGATTCGCTTGAAAATAATCGCGTTGTAAGTGGGCGTAATATTCTTCTATATGGTGTTCCGGGTTCTGGTAAGAGTTGGACTATTGAGCATGAATATTGCAAACCTGGAAGTGTTGTAGAAAGACTTGTATTTCATCCTGACTACACTTATTCAGATTTCATTGGACAGATTCTTCCAGCAGTTTCAGATGATGGACAGGTAAGTTATAAGTTTACTCCTGGACCTTTTACGAATATCCTTCGCGAGTCATATAACAATCCGAGCAAGGAGTACATCCTTATTATTGAGGAAATTAATCGTGGTAACGCTCCTGCTATCTTCGGAGAAGTGTTCCAGTTGCTTGACCGTAAAGTAGAAATTCGTGATATTGATGACAACGGATATCCCATCGGTACAAGTGAGTACGGTATTACAAATATGAATATTGCTGAGGAGATGTACGGCAAGGATAGAAAAACAGAAAAGGTTCGTATTCCTTCAAACCTTTCCATCATAGGTACGATGAACACATCAGATCAAAATGTTTTCACGTTAGATACAGCTTTTCAGCGCAGATGGGATATGCGTCTTATCGAGAACGATTTTGCCAGTGTTGACAGTTCGCTTGCTGATGCAGAAATCCTTGACACTGGAATAACATGGAAAAATTTCTGTGTTGAAATCAATAAGATTGTTGTTGGGAATAGTGCAAGGATGACTTCTGCGGAGGATAAGAGACTTGGAGCATACTTTGTTCATGTTCATGACCTTAAATACGATGACACTATGGGAGATCTGAAAGAATACGATGCTCTTCGTATGAAAGAAACCAGTGGTTCCCTTACAGATGATGAGAAGTCCAGAATTGCAGTGATTCGTGATGCAATGCGACAAAATAGGAAGTTCCCTGAAAAGGTAATAAAATATCTTTGGGATGATGCATTTAAATTCAACCGTGAAATTATTTTTGATGTTGATAAATATCAAAGTCTTGAACAAATAATACATGCTTTTATGTATGCCAATGGTACTGAGCGCTTTAAGGTGTTTAAAGATAATGTCAGGGATGCATTTGCTAATGTAGAAGAAGATTAAGTCGGTGATTTATATGGATTTAGACTCAGCATCAAATTCAATCAAGGAATTTGATATTAAAAAACACTGCCATGTTAACACAAATGAAGATGGTGATCGTTTTGTTGGTATCAAAGCTGATTCTGATAATGCTATGGTCTATTTTCCAATCGGATATGAGTTGCCAAAAACCGATGCTGAAATCAGAACAGACATAAAGCATTTAATACAAGTGTTATCTGAATTTACAACAAAAGATGACAGATTATTGGCAATTAATAAGTTTACAGCACCACAATTAGTAGGCTTCCCTATCAATGCGTATAAAAATGTTATAGAATATTATTTTTCAATTGGTGGCGCCTATTATGTTGAGAAAGAGCAAGTATATACTACTGCTTCAACTGGTAAGCAGGATTGGGCAAGAACTGCACGAAAGCAAATGCCTCTTGTTCAAAGCAGAAATGGTGTGAGTTCTTTTGTATTTACACAGTTTGAAGTTCGATCTTCAACTCCAAATGACACGAAAGAAATAACGCAGATTAATAGATTCTGTGTGTATGAAGCGTTTAAGAGACTTGGATGGCTGTATGTTCCCTATATGCCAGAGGAATCAGGGTCACATCCGGATATTAAGACGTCAATAAGAATTGTCCAAAACAAGCTTGCTACTACAAATGACGATAGAAAGAAATCCTTATTTCGTAGCATGAATGACATGCTTGAGTATATGTATGAGAAGACTTCCGATAAGCAATTCTACTTTGGTACAGATGACTTTGATCACGTGTGGGAAAAATTAATTGATCGAGCATTTGGAGAGAAGGACAAAAATAAATATTTTCCTCGTTCAAGATGGTTGCTTGACTACGGCAAATACAAAGAAAAGAGGCCTTTGATACCGGATACAATCATGATATATAACGATAAATATTACGTTCTTGACGCTAAGTACTATAAATACGGTTTGACTGGGATTCCTGACCATCTGCCTAACGGTTCGTCAATCAATAAGCAAATTACATATGGCGAATATTTGGAAAAGAATAAGAATGTAGATGCGAAATCTCTATTTAATGCTTTCATCATGCCGTACAATATGGCAAAGAACTATTTTAGTCTGACGTCTTTTGTTGGAAACATTGGTGAGGCAATTGGCGACTGGAGACGCAACAAAAAATACTATGAACGAATCCAAGGAATTGTGATTGATACAAGATATCTAATGTACCATTATTCAGGTAAACCGATAAAGGAAAAGGCTGCACTTGCAGAATCTATAGAGTCTGTTCTGAGCAGGAAGGAAATAAAATTTACAAAGGAATCATCTCTTTCTAAAATAGTATCTTATGCGCGTAAGCCTACTGATTCTATGGTTGCCGAAGACCGTGGCACGTACGATATAGATTAAATAT
>NZ_LWSR01000077.1:0-3805 GCF_001660745.1 Gardnerella sp. 26-12 | reverse complement strand
TATTAGCGAAAATACTATAGAAGAAAATAAAACACTTATGAACGAAAATACTGTTACAAATACAGGTACAAATACGAACACAAGTACGTCAAAAACAAAAAAAACTTTAAATGTGACAAAAACTTTAAAAACAACAAATAAATTATGGTTCGTAAAGAATGCTCGTTCGCTTATTTTTATTGCATACCTATCTGTCGTCGTAGCAGTTATGTGCTTCCACGAGCCTTGGTTTGATGAAGCTCAAAGTTGGCTTATTGCACGCGATTCTTCGTTTGCTGATTTGTTAACTCTTCGACCACATTATGAAGGCCATCCGCCGCTTTGGACTTTGCTTCTTTCCATACCTGCAAAAACAGGAGTTCCATACGAAATTGGTCTTAAAGGCGTGCAACTTCTATGCACTGCGCTTTTGGGTGGCTGGCTTATTTTCCGCGCGCCTTTTAGTAAATTGGCTGTGTTTTTGCTTCCGTTTACGTATTTTTTGTGCTTCCAATATGGCGTTACTTCACGCCCGTATGCTCTTCTTTGCGCGGCTTTGTTTATGGTTGCACATTATTGGAAACGATCTGATTCTAAGCCTTCTGATACTTGGAAACTCGCTTTGAGTCTTGTACTTTTATGTGCAATCAGTGCTTATGGCATTGCTTTAGCAGCAGGTTTTGCTTTTGCGTGGATTTGGAGAGTTGTAAAATCTGCAGGAATTAAAAAAGCTTTCGCTGAAATAGTCTCTAACACTAACAGATTAGTAAGCTGGATAATCCTTGCTTTAGTTGGAATTGCAAGCATTATTTGCATTTGGCCTGCTGCTAACGCTTTCGCATCGCGTGAAACATTCGACGGAAATTCTCCTCTTATACAATTCTTGTCATTTATTTTCGTTATGCCATCAGAAAGTATGTTCACTCAATTTGCTGGCGATGTTTCTTTACGTAGACTTATGCTAAGCGTACCTTCCGCGATTATTTGCGTTATTATTTCGATTTTAATATGGTCTTTCGCTGTAAGAATCGCTTATCGAAGAGGCATGCTTGTTTCTTTGATACTTCCTTACTTGACTTTTGCGGCAATTGCCACGCAATATTTCACTTTGCATCACGCAGGAATCGTTTTTGCATTCTTCGTATCTCAACTTTGGATGTGTATTGCGCGTAAGCCACTGGAATCTAAAGATATTCCGGCGATTATTTTTAGGTTGTTCAAAGCTGCAAATAAAGCTGAAAATAGCAATAGTAAATCTGCAAGTAAATCTGCCGGAAGCAAAGTTATTGCTGGCATTATTATTGTTGTTTTATTATCCCCAAGCTTGATTTGGAACGGGTATTCTTGCGTTAACGATATTCGATTCGACTATTCAGGTTCGCGCGCACTTGCGCAATTTATTAAGCAAAATCATGCTGAAAACATGCGATTCGTAACGTCTTGGCTACATCAAGATGAAAAAACGGATAAACAAGGTAATGTTATTGTTCCTGAATTTGAAGATATTCATCAATATTCGTGGCAGCTTATTACAGCAAATCCTTATTTCTCGAAGAATCTTATTGATTGCAGTTATAAGAATAGCTCGTTTATTACAAATGAGCAGCCATCTCAAGAACAGGCATCAAATGAAATGGGTGCTTGCAAAGCAAAGAAAGAACCTAAATTCTTTGTCACAGAATCAGATAAGCCTTGGTATTATTTTGTGTATTTAAACTACAATATCGACCATTATACTGAGCATACTATTGCTAAAACAAAATCATCTTGGAAAGCAGGAGTCTCAGAAGGAAGAATTATTGTATATGAGCGCAAAAAATAATTAGCGCATTTATATAATTATATTTAAATATATTTAATTACATTATGAAAATGCCCCTGCGTAAGTTAACTAACTTATTTAGGGGCATTTTTATTACAGTGTCTTACTTTTTAATAGTAGAACATGCGGTTTTATTTACCAGAAACCGAATGGATCAAATATTCCACCATCGTCACCATCGTCATCTCCACGTTGTTGTAAATCGTCATCGTCACCATCGTACGAGTTACTTCCGCGTTTTTTACCAGGCTTCTTTTGGTTTTTCTTTAATTTCTTTTCTTGCTTATTTGTGCCATTAACAGCAGTTTCTTCTTGGTTGAATGTAACTTGCAACTTAAGTGTGTTGCCGTTACGAACTATTGTGAGCGTAGCTTTTTGATTGAACGCTGTTGCTCTCACATACCCGAGGAGTGCGTAATTATTGGATACAGGCTTATCGTCAAAGGCAACAATAGTGTCATTGGCTTTGAGTCCGGCTTTTTCAGCAGGGCTTCCTTGATTGACAGAAACAATTTGAGCTCCTCCGCGAGTAATTCCTTCGGACTCAACTGCTGTGCTTTTAATCATGATCCCTAGTGCTACGTGCTTTACAGAACCATTCTTAATAATTTCTGTAACTACTCGTTTCACCAGATTTGCTGGAATTGCAAAGCCGATGCCGATAGATCCTGTAGTCTCCCCTTGAGCTGATGTCGCTGCAATAGAAGAATTAATACCTATGACCTTTCCGGCAGCGTTAAAAGTTGGGCCGCCTGAATTTCCTGGATTAATAGCTGCATCAATTTGTACTGCATTAGTTACAATTTCAGAGCGGCTTTGGTCGTCCATAACTGATACTGGACGATTTAAAGCCGAAACAATGCCTGTGGTAGCTGTATCGTCATATCCAAGCGGATTTCCGATTGCCATAACCGGTTCGCCAACGGAAAGCAGATTAGAATCTGCAAATTGGACTGTCTTTAAATTATTTGGTGAATTGTCTAATTTAAGTACTGCCAAATCAGTAGTTTTATCTGCTCCGACTAATGTAGCTGAATAAATTTGACCATTAGAAAGGGTTACTTGAATTTCTTTTGCATTAGCAATTACGTGATTGTTTGTTACAACATAACCTTTTGAATCAATAATTGCTCCAGAACCCTTCCCCATGCCTTTCTCTAAACGAGTTTGTATAGAAACAACGGCTCCGGAAACATTTTTTGCAACTCCTTGCCAATCCGGAGATTGTCCGCCTTTAACTACTGCGGTCCCAGGGCCAGAAGAATGAGAGCCGATGTTTGCGAAAGAGCCGCTTTGTGGAATTGAAATAAGACCTTGCGAGATTACAAATAGAACTACAACTACGCAAACTATTGCAGAAATTGCGGAGGATAAAATGGCAACAAAAGCAGTTGACGAAGAGCTTTTTGTTTTTCTTTTGTTACCTTTTTTGTTTGTGTCGTTTGTATTTGCTGCATTTGTGCTAATAATGCTTGTTTTTGCTATATTTTCATTTTCTTCGTTACTTGCATTATTGTTAAAATTCTGTTGCGCTGGTGTTTGATTGCCAACTTCATTATTTGGGTAAGAATTATTGTCTGTGCCGTAATTATACGGATTTCCGAAGCCGTTAAAATTATTATTTCCGTAGTAATTTTGTGATCCAATGTATTGCGTAGGAGCATTGTTGATATTTGTATTATCCGCATCGTTATTTTGGTTTACGGCGTAATTGTTAGCTGGATACTGTGTAGTGTTTGTACCAACTTCATTTTCGTTATTTGTTGGGCCGTAAGCTCCGAATTCAGGAGCTGGGCTATATGTTTGTGCTGGTTGCGTTGTTTGCGTTGGTTGTGCTGGTTGCGTCGGTTGTTCCTGCTGCTCGTAATATCCATTATTTGCAGTTTCATTGGATTCCTGCTGATTTGCACCATACATATCGTCAGCCATTCATCCTCCTTACAAAAGACTCTTAACACACCATAATAAACCATGCCATTATCTATGTAAGAGATAGTATGTTTT
>NZ_LWSR01000076.1:0-4061 GCF_001660745.1 Gardnerella sp. 26-12 | reverse complement strand
AGATGTGTATAAGAGACAGATTTATTATTGAAAATAAGAAAGCTTATCTCAAATAACACTCAAAAGATAACATACAAAAAGATGGCTCTAACATATCGCTAGAGCCATCTTCTAATAAACAATGCCGGTTACTTAAAACAAGCAGTGCCTACTTATTGTTTTTTTCATCATTTTCTTCTTAAGAAGAAGTGCAAGTCCAGCAATTGAGAAACCAAGCACTGCGAGCAAGCCTGCAAACGATGCCGATTCGCCTGTCTTAGGAATCATGCCAATATGCTTTTCAGGCTGCGGCTGAGGAGCTGGTGTCTGCGGCTGCAGCTTCAGTTCCGACGCAGGTTGATTTGGAGTTGGGTTAGGCTCTGGATTCGGTGACGGAGTTGGCGTCGGTGCCGGAGGATTCGGAGTTGGATCCGGATTTGGTACAGGATCTTTCGTGTAAATAGCATACACAGTCATATCGCCATTAACTATGCTTGCTCCCGTAAACGTCTCACCCTTACCGTCTTCCTTCGTATTCCACTCCTTGAAGGTATAACCAGCCTTCGTTGGCTTCTTC
Organism: Gardnerella sp. 26-12; assembly: GCF_001660745.1. Classification (NCBI taxonomy): domain Bacteria; kingdom Bacillati; phylum Actinomycetota; class Actinomycetes; order Bifidobacteriales; family Bifidobacteriaceae; genus Gardnerella; species Gardnerella sp. 26-12. The sequence goes on along the minus strand of NZ_LWSR01000076.1, from coordinate 3,505 downwards.
AGCATAGACTCATTAGTCAACGCATCAGTATCAATAGCCTTACCAGGCTCCACATTAACAGTAGCAACCGTAGAATCGCCATCTTTAAAAGTTACAGTATTATATGTAGGCGTCGGATCTGGTGTCGATTCTGGTTTCTTCACTTGGAAAGAATAAGAGATTTGTTTAGACTTATTTTCTTCTCCGTTCGCATCTAACCCTTTAGGATCCTGTTCAGCAGCAAAGAAGAAATAATTGCGATTAGCACAGTTATCCTCTCTTGCAGTGGTTGCTTTCACAAAATTCTCTGTGGAAGAATTAGCAAAATCATAGAAACCGGCTACCGTTCCTCGAATTCTATATTTTTACCTTCAGTAACTGTCTTTTTCACAGATAGACCAGTTACTGAAACAATGATATTGCTGGTATCTACATTCTTAACTTGGTTAATGATGTCTTGCCATTTTTGAGTTGTTCCAGGATTATCTTTCTTTAATGTAACAATGAGCGTTTTACCATCATTTGTTTTTGTTACACTTGGAGAAAATCCCTTAATTCCGCTAATTGTAGCAGATGCATCATTAGCTACTTCTACACCATCTGGAATATCTAGCGTAAAAGCAAATCCTGCATCAACCTTACCGTAGCTATTGTGGAATTTCGTAACATAGGCGTCATTCGTGCCACCAACTCTCGTATAGCTTAGCGTCCAACCATTGAGATAACGCTTAAACCATGGGATACTAACTGAAAAATCAAGATTCAGTTTATCCCCAGATTGTAGCTCACCAACCGCTTTAGAATCCGTTTCACCCTTAAGCTTCAGATCACCGTATACTTTAAGTTTATCAACTGGCTTTTTAATTTCATCTTGAGTTAATAAATCATTTTCCTTAAAGCCAAATGGGTTGACACGATTTTCGATAGGTTTTGTAGGATTTTGTCCTGGTTTTGTATCTCCTTCTGCCGTATCATTACCTGCGAGATAACCATATCTTTCTTCAAAATCCATCCCAGTAGGCATAAGCCAATACGTATTAGGGTTATTCACTATCCCCGCATTTGGCGTACTAGTCATGTCTTCTAAAGAGTTAAATGGAAAATCAGCAATCGCTGTTTTACTTGAAGAGGTTAAATACTTAGGAAATACCCCATAATAAGTTTTCCCTGTAAAACCATCGGTTATCTCTTTCTTTTCCACATCAACCCAATACGTATTCTTTAGCGTACTATCGCCCAAATATTCAGGCGTAGCAGCCAACGAATCCTTAATTAAATATAGAAGCGGTTTGCTACCATCCGCGGCAAACACTGGTGACACAAATGCTGCTGATGCAATCAATGTAGCTGATACTATCGTTACAGCCATATTTTTTAGTAATTTCATACAAAACCTCCTACGGTCTCTTGATTTCAAGTGACTTTAATGGGGAGGTAATGTTAACGATTGGATCACTAACTGGGTGATTGCCAAATTTGTATAATTGGCAAATTCCTGAACCAGTTATAGTTCCAAGTAATTCTTCTTTTCCTTCTACTATATATGGGATATTTACGTTAATTTCATGCCCAGTTTGATTACGTTCACTTTCTACAAGCTTAAAAAATTCTTTATAATCATTCCAATTTCCTAGTTGAATAGTGATAACAACTGAATTATCCTTTTCTACATATTTAGTCTCAATGGCACTGATAGTAGATGTGTTTTCGGTAGCTTTAATTCCCTTTTTATCAACGTGGAAGTTAGAAGGGAATTTTATCGTATACTGAGCAATAGGGAACTTTTCACCTTCACTGGACATGATTATATTTTCAAATTTCAAAGGTCCAAAACCTTGTCCTTTTATTTCTTTCTCATATACTTTGTAGGCTCCTTCAAAAAGGTCTGCAGCTTCCACGCTTGCGCTTATAGTACCCGTATAAGAGTCTTTTTGCCCTTCAATTGGCGTGACGGGAGATGCAGTTACCGTCTTACTCACATCAACGGTTCCTGTAATTTTCTTTAAGAAAAAGGATCCGCTTACGTTTAATTGACTATCGACTTTATATACAAGTTGTCCTTCAGCCGCAAACGCCTGTGTAGTTCCAGCCATAACACCAAACGCTACTAATGTAGCCATCAATAGACCCATTGTCTTTTTTACTAATGTTTTCATATTTTCCTCCTTATTAATCTAATAATGGGTTATAGGCCAAAAAGTGTGTAAGAAATCATGTCTTAGACCTTGCAATACAAGGGTTTTGCGGTAATCGAATCTGTTTTCTGCACATTCGCCACCTGGACAAAAAGTGTGTAAAAATAAGCTCATAACCCTTATAGCAGTAAGGCTCGCAGTATATCGAATGTGGGCTATTTCTTATATTAAGCGGCGTTCGAAGCATGTATTAGCTGAGTATTTAACAATAAATCGTCAAAGGCTGTTACTAACGCAGATTACGTACTGCACCAGTAACATATAACCCCGCTTATCTGTTGTTAACGCAGATTACGTACTGCACCAGTAACATATGACCGTTACTTTCTTAAGATACTTGACTGAGTTTTTAACAGTGCTGAGGCTAGTTTATGCCACAGAATACTCATCAGCTTAGTTTTACACACTTTTTGGCCTATAACCCCCTTTTTCCTCCTCTCTTATATAAAGAAGCGACCAAGATTTTCTTGGTCGCTTCATGTTCGTATAACACTCATATAATACCTAAAGAACTAGCTTTACAGTTAGATAATCCACCTTACTTGTATGCTCTTCCATTTAAGGAAACTAGAGAATCAAATAATTGCGTTTCATCTAGAATACTCTCAGTTGGAGTTCTTTCCGTTATTGCAAGTTCTTTATACTTACTAGTAATTCCCTTAACAGCTTCTAATATCGATGGTTTAGAAACTTTGGAATCACTTTTCCTATACTCTTTAATTAAATCAGAAACTGCAAAAATCCCTAATTCCTTAAATTTCTGAGTTCGGTCATGATCATTCAAAGTTTCATTATTACTGATTCTTTCAACATTAAACCTTGTATTGTTTACTTTTTCGTCATAAGCCATCCTAAACTCTAACGAATTTTTCCAACCATAGTCAGAATTGTAAACAAACTTTTCACCAGTTATGTCTTCAATAGCCATAGCTAGAATATACTCATAGCATCCAGCATCTCTACTATCATAAATAGCATCGTAAAGAGGTTTAATTGCCTTCAGTCCCAGTTTCAATATTCTTTGATAGTTTTTAGAATTCCTAATAAACTTTCCTGGATGTGCCTGCATAGCCACTTGTGGATTAGTCTTCGTCTCAGTTTCTAATTCCACCATCAACTTATTCATGGATCCCTTTATATCATCTAACGTTTCAGCATAAGCTACGTTTACTGGCATCAATTTATGAGCTATATTCCCACTATTCTTTGATGCTTGATTATTTCCAATAATAAAAATTCCAGTAAATACAAATAGAACCAATAAAAGTAAAGTTCCTAGCGAAATATACATTTTTTTCTTAGACATAGTATTACACCTCCTAGAATTCTAT
>NZ_LWSR01000075.1:0-4393 GCF_001660745.1 Gardnerella sp. 26-12 | reverse complement strand
TTATTATATAACTGTAAAAATTACGCAAAACCAGGAGTGAAATGAACGAATCAGGCACCTTAACTTTGCGCAATATCTCTGTGTGGGATACTGGCGAACGTATTGATCTTATTGTTGATGGCGTTCGTCAGGATGCCCTTATAGAGCAGAATGCGCGCGTTACTGGCGACATTGACGCAAGCGATTGGGTTATTGCTCCTGGTTTTGCAGATCCGCATGTGCATTTTAGAGATCCAGGTCAAACAGCAAAAGAAACAATGATGACCGGCAGTGAGGCTGCTGCGGCTGGCGGTTATACGCAAGTTTTGATTATGCCAAATACTGTTCCAGCTCTTGACGGCGAGCCTTGGGAAGATGCTCCATTTGATGTAGATAATGTAGTTGACTATTTGCAGCGCTATGGCTGCATTTACGGCGTAAAATTGCCAGTTCGCTACGATTTGAGCGTGTGCGCATCATTGGGGCGTAAAGGCTTAAAACCAAGCAATATTGAGCTTTGGAAAAAGTATGTTGCTGGAATCGACGATGACGAAAAAACTTCTCCTATGAAAAAGCACCCGATTACTGCTATAAGCGACGACGGTGCTGCAGTGCCTGAACCGATTTTGCGAGATGTGTTAGCTATGGCAAAACAAACTGGTTTGCCATTCGTGGAGCATTGTGAGCATCATGATACGGGAGCTGTGAACGAGGGTCCGGTCGCAAAAATGCTTGGTGTTGGTGGAATTCCAGCTTCTACTGAGCTTGCAATTGTTCAGCGAGATATTGATGCTTCCCGCGAAACTGGCGTACATGTGCATTTCCAGCATGTGAGCACTGCTGCTGCGTTTGAAGCTATTCGTAAGGCAAAGAAAGAGGATTTGCCGATTACGTGCGAAACTGCGCCTCACTATCTAGCTTTGTGTGATGAGGATGTTTTGCGATATGGTGCTATGGCTAAGATGAATCCTCCTCTTCGTTCAAAAGCGGATCGTCAAGCAACGCTCGCTGCTATTGCGGATGGCACAATTGACATGATTGCAACAGATCACGCGCCTCACACTGCGGAAGAAAAGTCAGGAGATTTTGCAAGCACTCCTAACGGAATTATTGGGCTTGAGTGCGCGTATGGCGTGTGCCGCAAAGTTTTGGTTGATGCAGGATATACGGACGATAAGCATTTAATCGAATTAATGGCAGTAAATCCAATGCAATTGATGAGCAGAAGACCTACTGATATTGCGGCTTTGCTTAACGTTTCTTCGCGATGCGCAAACAAGCGAACGCTGCGTTTAAGTATTACTGAGCACCCTGAAAACGTTGATTTAGTGCTGATTAATATGCGCGAAAATTGGGCGGTTGACGCAAATTCGTTCCATTCAAAAGCTCGAAACACTCCTTTTGATGGATGGCAACTTACGGGCAGGCCTGTTGCGACGATTATTGGTTCAGAAATTGCTTTCTCGAGAATGTGATTGATTAAATATAAATTTGGAATGGTAGTAAATTATGGACGAACTTATTGAAGCGATTGCAACCAAGCAAAATCCTAGCGTAGTGGGCTTGGATCCTAAGCCTGGAATTGTTCCTGCCGAAATTATTAGCTCTCTTGCGGACGAAGTTTTGCAAGAAGTAGAAGGCGAGGATGCGCTGCCAACGCTTTTAGCTACAGCTTATTTTGAGTTTAATTGTGCGATTATTGACGCGGTTTCGGATATTGTGCCGGCAGTAAAGCCGCAAATCGCTATGTACGAGGCGCTTGGTCCTGCAGGTATCGATACTTACGCAATGACCTGCGAATACGCAAAATCGCAAGGATTAGTTGTAATAGGTGACGCAAAGCGCGGAGATATTGGCTCTACAGCTGGTCAGTATGCGGCTCATTTAAGCGGCTTCGCTAATCTTTCTGCATATTTTGAAGACGAAAATGCGACTGATAACGCACTGCCACAATCTCTTAAAAATCTTCTAAAAAGCTCTAAAAATCTTGACGTTTGGCATGAAGATTCGCTTACAGTAAACCCTTATATGGGTTCGGATGGAGTGAAGCCTTTTATCGATGAAGCATTAGCGCACGATAAAAGCATTTTTGTGCTGCTTCGCACTTCGAATCCTTCTAGCAAGGAGCTACAGGAGCTTATTTTGCAAGATGGCAAGCCAGTGTATGAGCATATGGCGGATTTGATTGAGAACTGGGGTGCTTCAAGCATTGGCAAGCACGGTTATTCAAGAGTTGGCGCAGTTGTAGGTGCCACGCATCCGCAGGAGGGCAAGCATTTGCGCGAGATTATGCCGCACACTTTCTTCCTTGTTCCAGGCTATGGCGCTCAAGGCGGTACAGCTCAAGATGTTGCAGGAATGTTTGATGCAAATTCTGAAGGCGCTATTGTAAATTCTTCGCGCGGTATTATTGGTGCTTGGAAAAAGTCTGAAGATTACGCTAAAAATCAAGGTCATATGTCTTTCGATGACATTCTTGATATTGTGCGTGATTCTGCAGCTGTTGCTGCGAAAAATATGCGTGACGACTTGCGAAATGCAGTGTATCGCTAGAATGTATAACTAAAATAATTAATAGTATTCAAGCAAATGCCGAAAATAGGCATAGACAAGAAACACACGCGAGACATTGAGCAGTATACAATATTTTTTATTCGTACTTTCAACTCTAAAAGGAGAATGAATAAGCTCATGGCTGAAAACGTCAAAGCCGTAACTCTGGAACATGTAAAAAATTATTCCAAACATTTTAACGAACAGCGCGCAAATCTTCTCGCCGCGAATGCAGCAGTAACAAATGGTGTGCTTAAAGCCGCAACAAGCTACCAAGGCAAGCGTGCTCTTCCTCGCGAATTCTCAATAGAATTAAAACAAGGCAGCATTACCAATCAGAAGCGCTCCGGACGCTGCTGGATGTTCGCCTCACTTAATACTTTGCGATACGAAGTAATGCATAAGTGGAATTTAGACGACTTTGAGTTTTCAGAAAGCTACCTATTCTTCTGGGACAAGATTGAAAAAGCAAACGCTTATTTGGAAAATGTGCTTTCAACACTTGATGAAGATGTTAATAGCCGACTTTTTGAGAGCATTAACTATGGTCCAATCGATGACGGCGGCTGGTGGCAAATGTTCGTCAACTTGGTAAACAAGTACGGACTTGTGCCAAAGAGTGCATATCCAGATTCACAGAACTCAGTCGACTCTGATGCATTCGTACAATACATCAATACCAAGTTGCGCGAGTTTGCATACGAATTGCGTGAAGCTCATAAGAACGGAACTTCTTTGGAAGAATTGCGCGAAATGAAAGTTCGCGATTTGGAAACCGTTTATCGCATGACAACTATTGCCCTGGGTGAACCACCTGCACAGTTTGACTTCTTCGCACGAACTAAAGATGACGATGACGATAAGAAGGACGGCGAAAAAGACGAAACCAAGAAAGATGGCGAGAAAACCGGCAAAGCTGACAAGCCAAAAACCGGCAAAGATGAGCGTCCAATGATTTGTGAATACGGAATTACTCCACTTGAGTTCGCAAAGAAGTACGTTCCAGTTGACGTAAACGACTTCGTAACAATATGCAACGCGCCTATGGAACGCACACCATTCAACAAGCTCTACCAATTTAAGTACAGCACCAACGTAGCTGAAACAAAGGAAATGGAATTTGTTAATGTGCCTCTCGATGTATTCAAAAAAGCAGCTGTAGACCAATTAAAAGATGGTCATCCAATCTGGTTTGCATGCGATTGCACGCAGTTCTCCTTGCGTGACAGTGGCTTCTTCGATCCTGCAGTTGTGCGCGTAGATGAATTGTTTGATGTGAAGTTTACATTCGATAAAGCTCACGGCTTGGAATATATGGATTGCCCAGGAAATCACGCAATGACATTCACTGGCGTGAATCTTAACAAAGATGGCGAGCCAGATCGCTGGAAGATTGAGAACAGCTGGGGCAAGGATGCTGGCGAAGACGGCTATTATGTTGGCTCAGCAGAGTGGTTCGATCGTTATGTGAACGAAATAATCATCAACAAAAAGTACCTTGACAAAGAAACTTTAGCTGTATTGGATCAAGAACCAGTAATGCTTGAACCGTGGGCGCCACTTTCGAAGCGTTGCCGTTAAATCGTTACCATTAAAATTAAGTTTGGTAACTATGTGAGCGCAGATTGCTTTTGCAGTTTGCGCTTTTATTTTTTGTTTTACTTTTTTTCACAAATTAAAAAGAAGCCCGGCGGGAAGAGAAACCCGCCGGGGCAGAGAGAAAGAGAGAAGAAGGTTTCAATTATGGGGTTCGAAAACGAACCTCGCTAATGGCGAACCATTAACATATGTTAGTATAGCTAAACATTCGTCCAAAGAAAAGAGTTTTTCCTTAAAATTTCCTTAAAATATTTTCTTTTAG
>NZ_LWSR01000074.1:0-4604 GCF_001660745.1 Gardnerella sp. 26-12 | reverse complement strand
ATATATGGATTTTATTAGAGATACAAACATTAGAGATACAAAAATGCTGCTTGCTCTACTTTTCTTGTAGAACAAGCAGCATATACATTATTTTTACAGACTTAATCTAACACAAATCTAAATCAGTCTGAATCAGACGAAGAACCAAGGCTTGGACGTGTAACTAATGTAATCGCTTTGCCCTTCTCAACCTTGCTTCCTGCTTCCTCAGACATGCTCATGACTATATCGTCATCTTTTGCCATTGAATCAGATACTACTCTCAAACCTTTTGCTTCAAGTATTTTCTTCGCCTGTTTGAAGGTAACAGTACCAAGATCTATACTAGGAACTTCAACTTTCGAAGCACCTTGAGAAACGTACACAGTAATAGAGCTGTGTGGTTTAACAGAGGAACCAGACGACGGATTTAGTCGAGTTACAGAACCTTCAGGCACATTATCTGAATCTTCCTTAACTACATCCGTAGTAAAACCAAAATTCTCTAATTGGCTAACCACAATGTCTTTGCTTTGACCAACAAGACCGTCAGGAATTTTAGTTAAGCCGGATGCAATATATAAAGTAATTAATGTACCCTTATCAGCAAACGAATCTGCGTCAGGATCTGTGCGAGTTACATGATCTTTCTTAATATCTGCACTATCTTCTACTCGAACATTAGCAATCTTAAACCCAGCACGCTCAAGCATTTTACGAGCAGCTTCTTGCGTTTTACCACTTACATCTGGCACGCGAGTTGATTGTGGTCCAACCGAGAACCATACAGTCACCTTGGATCCAGAAGCAACATGCTCACCTCCACGCGGTGATTGCTTAGTAAAAGTTCCCTCAGGTTGAGAAGAATGATCATCTTCACGAATATCTGGAACCAAACCAAGTGCACGCAACTTTTCACGAGCAGCATCCTGCGTTGTTGTCTCCATAAATGTTGGAACTACAACATCTCCAGTAGCACGACTTCGGTTGAGCATAAACAGCACACCCAGAAGAACTAATACTGTTACTAATACTCCAACTATAGATCCGATTACTACTCGTTTACGACGTTGCGCTTGCATTGTTGCTCTTTGTGACGCGCGCGTGCTAGGAGAAAATGCAATATTTGCAGATTCAACTTGACCAGTAATAGGATTAAACGATTGAGTTGCAGCACCATCTGTCATGCCCATAGCCATAGTTGCAGCATTCTGTTCAGCCTGCTTACGCGCCTTCATATTAGCTAAATCAGTCAATGGATTAAACGCTGCTGCAACAGGCACTCCACCGTTCATAAACGCTAGAATGTCATTCTTAAACTCTGATGCTGTGGCATATCTATTTTGTCTATCTTTTGCCATTGCTTTAGCACAAATCTTGTCCCACATAGCAGGCATGCCTGGAACAAGTGTGCTAAGAGGTGTCGCCACTTCTGAAACATGCTGATATGCGATGGCAACAGCTGAATCTCCAATAAAAGGAGGACGTCCAGTTAGCATTTCATACAGCACACACCCTGCAGAATACAAATCAGAGCGCATATCTACTTGTTCACCACGAGCCTGCTCTGGAGACAAATATTGTGCTGTTCCAACAACACCTTGAGACTGTGTCATAGTTGTTGCAGAATCGTCAAGAGCACGAGCAATGCCGAAGTCCATTACCTTCACCATGCCCTGCTCGGAAATCATAATATTTCCAGGCTTAATATCGCGGTGAATAATACCCATTCTGTGTGAGTACTCTAAAGCATTGAGCACGCCAAGCATAACTTGTTCAGCGTCTCTCTGACTTAAAGCTCCATTCATTTTTAGAATATCGCGTAATGTTTTACCTTTAATGTATTCCATTACAAGATACGGTAAACGCTCTTCTAAGCCATTTTCTGCTATAACAGATTCTTCTCCAGAATCATAAATATTCACAATATTAGGATTGTTCATCTGCGCAATGGCATGCGCTTCCCTGCGGAATCGCGAAAGGAAAATCTCATCGTTCGCTAAATCAGAACGCATGATTTTCACAGCAACTGTACGACCTAAGCGCTTATCAACAGCAACACGCACTTCCGCCATGCCGCCGCGGCCAATAAGCTCCCCTAATTCGTATCGACCATTCGCTAATGAGGTGGGCATTGTGGTATTCATTGCTGCTCCTTGCGATCATTGGTATTAAAAATATTAATAATATTTACTTGGTTTTGCGGCATACTTTTAATACATCTTCGTTGTCGCAAATTTGTAGAAAGTACTCCTGTTGTATTGTTGAAGGCTGTTTCTTGATCTAGCAGTCTGCGCTCAATACGAGATAATACTTTCGACACAACTAATGCATCTTTTGGACGATCTTTTGGATTCTTTGCAAGCATAGACATAATAAACTGTTGTAATTGCAAATCAACATTTTCTGGCAAAGGTGGTACAGGATCATTAACATGTGCAGCAGCAATATCTACCGGCGTTGCTCCAGTAAATGGACGATGTCCGCACAAACCTTCATATGCCACAACACCTAACGAATAAATATCAGATTGTGCAGTAGCTTGTTCACCTTGTGCTTGTTCTGGAGAAATATATTGAGCTGTTCCAACTACCATGCCATCTTGAGTGATCTGTTCTTGGTCACTGGAATATGACACACCAAAATCTGTGATTTTCACATTGCCAGTATCAGAAACCATAATATTTGCAGGTTTTACATCGCGATGAATTACGCCATGAGAATGAGCTACAAAAAGTCCTCGAGCTGTTTGGATAAGAATAGGAAGTAACTTGGTAGGATCAATTATTTTTTCTTTATGATACAAATCTGCCAATGATTTACTTGGCACATATTCCATAATTAGGAATCCAATACCATCGTGCTCATAATAGTCAAATAATGCTGCAATATTAGGATGCGCTAAATTTGCTGAATTATGCGCTTCAGCACGAAGACGACGTAATTTTGCTTCAACGTTTACGGTATCTGTACGTAACGCCTTAATGGCAACAATTCGCCCAAGTTGAATATCAAAGCCTTTCCAAACTTCTCCCATACCGCCTTGAGCAAGGCGGCGATCAAGTCTATAACGATGATGAACTAACTGTCCTTCAACGAGTTTCATTGTTTAAGCGCCTCCTCCATCACTTGTCGCATAATAGGTCCTGCCGCGTAACTACCAAATGTACTTGTGTTATGTACTATAACCGCTATAGCTATTCTAGGATTTTCAGCAGGAGCAAATCCAATAACCCAACCATTAGCAGCTTGATTATACATTCCAATCTGTGCAGTACCTGTTTTAGCCGCAACATGAATATTAGGTAAAGCAAGATTAGGATTTTCTTTTGTAACAACAGCCTGCATCATAGAAGTTAATTTAGATGCACTGTCACTACTCATTACTTGGTTCATAACGGTTGGTCTAGTTTGTGACAATACTGACAAATCGCTAGATCTTACACAATCAACAAGAGTAGGCTTCATCAATGTTCCATTATTTGCAATAGCTGCCGCAATCATAGCGTTTTGCAAAGGTGTAACCTTAGCATCACCTTGACCTATTGATTCCAGAGCTAGTCTATCTGGAGTTGGCTTAATAGAAAAAGTAGATTTCACGGATCGTATTGGGAATCCAGTAGAATCAGAACCATCAATAGGCAGCGAATCGAAGAATCCAAACTTTCTTGCCTGCTTTACAATTACGTCAGATCCTAAAGAATTACCCAATTGAGCAAAAGCAGTATTAGACGAATATGCTAAAGCATCCTCAAAAGATATTTTTCCATCAACGCCATTCGCTTGGTAAGTGACATTTGTAAGAGACGTCTTGGTTCCAGGCAAAACATAGCTCGCACCAGCAGGTATTTTCGTATCAGGCTTGTATTTTCCAGATTCTAATGCTGCTGCTGCAACAACAGTTTTGAACGTAGAGCCAGGAGCATAAAGCTCAGAAACAGCACGATTCAGCATAGGATTTGACACATCTGATGTTATTCTCTCATACGATTTATTTACTTCATTAATATTGTGAAGAGCAAGATCATTCGGATCATAACTTGGAGTGCTTACCATGGCGCGAATTCTTCCGGTTTTTGGCTCAATTGCAACTAAAGCTGCGTCTTTGCCTTTAAGAAGATTGTAAGCAAGATTTTGCAAACGTGAATCAATTGATGTTTCTATAGAAGCTCCGCGATTAGTTGCTCCAGTAAATAATGAACGGAATCTTTGCCAGAACAGAGCATCTGATTCTCCACTTAATAAACTATTACGAGAAGCTTCAATTCCTCTATCTGCACGCTGGCTAATAGAAAAATATCCAGTAACTGGAGCATATACTAATCCGTTAGAATACTGACGTTGATACACAAAAGCATCTTTAGATGGTTCAGATTTCACTATAACTGTGCCATCTGATGTAAGTATTGCTCCACGTGGAGCGCCAAACTCATGGTATAAAGCTCTGCGATTTCGAGGATCAGAATTTAGAGCATTCGCTTTAATAGAAGTAATAATTGTACTTGAAATACCAAGTATTACAAAAAGTACCAATACTGCAGTAAAAAGTTCTCTAAGACTTTTATTCATTGTTATCACCTCTTTCTGAAGAGGAAATAACAGCAGAAGCATCTATATTATTTTCA
>NZ_LWSR01000073.1:0-4760 GCF_001660745.1 Gardnerella sp. 26-12 | reverse complement strand
TTCGTCGGCAGCGTCAGATGTGTATAAGAGACAGGTATTAAAATTGCTATTTTTTCTTGTTTCAATGCATTGTTAAAAATTTATGACGATAGCAATAAGTAAACTTGCACATTATTAGTAATAATTAGTACGTGTGTGATTTATTGAGGATAGTATGAAGTCATTTTTGCGCTTGAAAGTTCCGTATTGGCTGTATGCATTTCTTTTCTTTGTTATTGACGGCATGTCGGTAATTATTGTGCAAATGGGTGTGCAGCGCGCTGGAAGAGTTGAGATGACTTCTGCAATGTCTGGTGGACGTTGGGGATTAATAACTAAAACCTGGAAAGAACTTAATTTCGTTATTGTTCTTAGTGCGCTCGTTGTTGCGATGATATACGGTTTAATTCTTTTGATTAGTAACCGATTTTGGATATCAAGTGCAATAATTCTAAGTGTTTCATTGCTTATTGCTGTTATTGAATATATGAAAGTAAATGTTCGTTATGAAACTATTCTTCCTGCGGACTTAAACTTTTTAAAAAGTAACACTGGTAATGTCGCTTCATTTTTGCCAGATAATGCTCCTATGGTCATTGGTGTTGCTTTAGGCGTTTTTATTTTGCTTTTAGTTACAACTGTTTGCTTACACATATTTGATACAAATCATGGAAAGATTGTGCGATTTAAAGATTGGCGTTATTCTGCTGGTATTCGTGTTGCAATTGCGTTGATTTTAATAGGGAATTTAAGCTGGTATATTGGCGGCGTTGGCACAGTTGACTCTTCGGCTAATGTTTTTTCTAAAATGCTTGGTGACAGTCCTGCTATGTGGGATTCTGTTTATGACGCTCAACGCAATGGTGCTATTGTGGCATTTTTGCGTAATGTAAATCCTAAAATTATGGATAGGCCGGCTGATTACAGTGAAGAAACTATGAAGGCTGTATACAAGCGTTATAACGATGAAGCTAAACGTATAAATCGTTCTCGTACAACAAATATGAACGATAATACTTTTATTCTTATCTTGTCTGAATCGTTCTCTGATCCTACTCGTGTTCCTGGTTTGAAGTTGAACAAGAATCCAATACCATTTATTAGCAATTTAAAGAAGCATACGGATAGTGGTTTGATGCTTTCTTCTGGTTATGGTGGCGGTACTGCAAATCTAGAGTACATGTCTTTAACTGGTTTGAGCATGGCTAATTTTGATCCTTCAATGACGAGTCCGTATCAGCAGTTGGTTCCTAATGCTCAATGGTCTCCAACTATTAATCAATATTGGGATGATTCTCGTAATTCTATTAAATCTATAGCTTTCCACCCGTATGAGCCGAGCATGTATTTGCGCGCTACTAATTACAAAAAGTTTGGCTTTAGTAAGTTTTACGCATTGCAAGGACCTGATGTTATTGCTCACCGTGATGTTATAGATAAATCACCGTATGTTTCTGACGCATCAGCATATAAGAGTGCGTTAGAAAAGATTAAAGAGCATAAGCAACCTAGGTTCGTACAAATTGTTACTATGCAAAACCATATGCCTTATAGGGATTGGTATGCGAATAATGAATTCGAAGCGTCTCCTAAAGATGGTGCCGCTGATCTTGGTGATGATGAAAAAACTTCTATTGAAACGTATGCTAAGGGTGTGCAACACACTGATGAGGCAACACAAGCGTTTTTGAAGAGTTTAGATAAACTAAATAAGCCTATTACTGTTATGTTTTATGGTGACCATTTGCCAGGAATTTACGGCACTGCAAGTTCAGATGAAAAGAATTCATTGTCTTTGCATTTGACTGACTATTTTATTTGGTCAAATAAGGTTGCTTTGGAGCGTAAAGAGCGTAGTGAGAAAAAATCTTCAAACAAAAATGTAGAGCATTCTAATACAAGTAAAGATGTAGATCGTACTAATAAGTATTCTTCACCTAACTTCTTTATTTCTCAGGCTGCTTTACATATGAACGCTAAAGTTTCTCCGTATCTTGCTTTCTTAACTTGTTTACATGAGCATGTGAGTGCTATGGAGCCTCCTGTTGTAAATACTATTCAAGGCTGGGATAGAATTCCTGAGGGACAATCAATTTATTTGGATAACGATGGTAATCCTATGATTTTGTCTAAGATGGATAAGAAGTCACGTCAACTTCTTCATGACTATCGCTTAATACAATACGATATTACTGCTGGAAAGCATTATTTGCGTAATACTGATTTTCTGAACTTACCGCGCTAAAAGCTAGTTTGATTATTACAATGCCCCTCGTTTGTATTTGATACATAGTATGTTTCAAATAGCGAGGGGCTTATTGATTTGCAATTTGTTAATGAAAACTATATCAATTAACAAACTATTTTAAGGCTTTAGATGCGATATCATGCCTAAAGAACATGTGTGGAAGATTAAGCTTATTTAATATGCTGTAGACGTTGTTTTGAGCGTCTTTTACATCGTTTCCATGCACTTGCACAAGAGCTACTCTACCTGAAGAAGTAAGAAGTTTTCTGCTTTCTTCATCGCTTTTTACTCCTGCATAATACACATGCTGACCTTGATTTTCGTCAACAGGAATTTGAGGAAGAGGAGTTCCAGTAACTAAAGTGCCAGGGTAGCCTTCGCTTGCAATAATTACGCCGAGCGTAACACCGCTATCTTTCCAAGTAAAAGTAGGATTTTTATGCTGCAAAATATCCCATATAGCTGCACCAAAATCTGAAGTAAGGCGAGGAAGCACAACTTCTGTTTCTGGATCTCCAAAACGAGCATTAAACTCAATAACTTTAGGACCTGTTGCTGTATCAATTAAGCCAGCATAAAGCACGCCAGTAAAAGGCGTACCCTCTTTAGCTAGTCCTTCAACAGTTGGGCGCACAATTTCGTCGATAGCACGCTGAACTGTTTCGTCGCTAATTTGCGGCACAGGGCTATAAGCTCCCATGCCTCCAGTATTTGGTCCTTTGTCTCCGTCATAAGCACGCTTGTGATCTTGAGAAATAGGCATAACCCAAAAATCAGTTCCGCTTACAAAACTCATAAGCGAAAACTCTTGACCTTGCAAAAATTCTTCAATAACAACTTTTGCTCCAGCTTGACCAAAACGATGATCTACGAAGATATCATCCAAAGCATCAACTGCTGTTTGCTCATCCATAGCAACAGTAACGCCTTTTCCAGCAGCCAAACCATCCGCTTTAATAACAATTGGAGCACCATGCTCAAGAACGTATGCGCGTGCCGGCTCCAAAGCGTCAAATGTTTTGTAGGAGGCAGTTGGAACGTTGTGACGAGCCATAAGCTTTTTTGCGAAATCTTTAGAGCCTTCAATTTGAGCTGCGGCTTTGTTTGGACCAAAAGCGGCAATTCCATGCGCTTCAAAATCGTCAACAATGCCATTCATAAGGGGAACTTCAGGACCAATGAACGCAAAATCGTAGTTATTGTCTTTAACGAACTTAATAAGAGCGTCATGATCTGATTGACTTATGTTTGCAGTTTGAATGCCATCTGCTGCAATACCAGGATTTCCAGGAGCAACAGTTACTTCTTCAACGCTTTCTCCTTTAAGTAGCGCGTGTGCAATAGCATGTTCGCGAGCGCCAGAACCAACTACTAAAACTTTCATTTTTGATCCTTTATTGCTTTAAAATTTTGCTGTTTTGTGGATTACAACAATTCGACTGCAACGTTTTCGCGCTTAGCCATTTTGCCAATAATATAAGCGGTTTCGTTATGCTCTTTTAGTATTCGCATTGCCTCGTCTGCTTTGTTTTCGTCAACTGCCAAAACCATGCCAATACCCATATTAAAAACGTTGAACATTTCAGCGTGAGCAACTTTTCCAGCTTTTTCAATAACTCCAAAAATAGGTGGAACGCTCCAGCTAGTGGTATCAATTTTTGCAGCCAAATCATCTGCGTACATGCGTGGAACATTTTCAATAAATCCGCCGCCTGTAATATGAGCAACTCCCTTAATAAGATGTTCTGCAAAAAGTGGCTTTAAAGCTTTTACGTAGATTCGAGTAGGTTCAAGAAGAACTTCGCCAAGTGTTTTGCCATTAAGCTCATCTAGCTTGGTGTCAACGCTAAAACCTGCTTCTTCAAACAAAGCTTTGCGAACAAGAGAGAATCCATTTGAATGAACTCCTGAAGAAGGAAGTCCGATAAGCACGTCGCCGGCAGTAATAGTGGATCCATCAACAATATTCGAACGTTCTGCAACGCCTACTGCAAAACCTGCAAGATCGTACTCGTCTTCGTCATACATTCCAGGCATTTCAGCAGTTTCGCCGCCAATTAAACCTGCTTCTGATTGCACGCAACCATCTGCAACGCCTGAAACTACCTGCTCAAGTATTTCAGGATTGTTTTTTCCGCATGCAATATAATCGAGGAAGAAAAGCGGCTCGGCACCTTGAGCTGCAATATCGTTTACGCACATTGCAACGCAATCAATGCCAATAGTGTTATGCTTATTCATCATTTTTGCAATCACAAGCTTGGTTCCAACGCCATCCGTGCCAGAAATCAGCACTGGCTCTTTGTAACCAAGAGATGCCAAATCAAATAAGCCGCCAAATCCGCCAATGCCACCTACAACGCCTGGGCGCTTTGTGCGATTTACATGAGATTTAATACGACGTACTACTTCGTATCCTGCTTCTACGCTTACGCCAGCTTCTTCATATGCGTGTGGCATATTGGTTCCTTTCGTAACAATGTTATAAGTATTTTCTTAAGTTTTATTTATAAATTGCAATGAACAATTTAAT
>NZ_LWSR01000072.1:0-4787 GCF_001660745.1 Gardnerella sp. 26-12 | reverse complement strand
ATTTATATCTGACAATGTTGATTCTTTAATAAGAAAATGTGGAGTTTTGAGCATTGGTGAGGGGTAATAGTATTTTGGTATAGCTTGACTCATACGGGGCCATGCTTTTGCGTGGCTGAATACAGGAGCATTAGTTATGAAGAGGACATTTCAGCCGAATAATCGTCGTCGTCACATGAAGCACGGCTTCCGCGTTCGCATGCGTACGCGTGCAGGTCGCGCAGTAATTAATCGTCGTCGTGCCAAGGGCCGCAAGTCACTGTCTGCCTGAGTTAAGGTAGCGTCGTAAGGCATGGAAAGGCTGAAAAGCCACCGTGATTTTGTTGCGGTGCTAAAAAAACGGCGCAAGGTGAGTTCTCGGGATATCGTCGCGCATTACATTATGCGTGACGATATAGCCGTGCAGAGCACACTTAACGAAGATAGAAGTGCAAGTTTAGATTATATTGCCACGGGTTTTGAAAGTGATACTCCCGCGGCATTTTCTGATACCTTCTTACATGATCAAAAATTTGAACATGTAAAGAGGCTAGGTCTTGCTGTATCTAAATCAGTGGGGAAAGCTGTAGTTCGCAATAAGGTAAAAAGACGTCTGCGAGTAATCGCAAAAAATTATGAATCTTTATTACCTGCAGGTTGTGATGTGGTGCTAAGAGCAAAACCTTCTGCAGCTCAATCTTCATTTGATTCGTTACAATGCCAGATACAAAAGCTTTTTGGCAAAATTAGTGCAGATTTATGTTCTACACAAAATTGCAAAATGCATGAGAATAATCAGAATCAAGGATAATTGAAATATATTATTTTGAGTAAATGGTGGTTATTGTTATGCGTAGTAAAAAAAGTTTAAGTTCTAAGTTTGTAATTAGTGCAATTAGATGGTATCAGCGCACGATTTCTGCAAATAGACCAGCTTGCTGTAGATACTATCCTACGTGTTCGCGTTATGCTATTGAAGCAATTGCTAGGTATGGCACGTTTAAAGGTGGTATTCTTGCATTATTACGCCTTCTACGCTGTAGACCTTGGACAAGCTGCAGTATTGATGATGTACCCCGCAAATATTCGATTTTTTACAGATGTGCTTGGTCTAAAGCACATGAAGAGCCACGGCTAACTCCCTTGGCTGAAGAAGACAAGGAAAACTAATGTTTAATCAAGATAACTTCATACTTGATAATGGATTCTTGGGATGGTTTTATAAAATCTTGACGCCAGTTGAGTGGCTCATGACTCAAATTATGTCATTATTCCATAAGTTATTAACTCTTCTGGGAATGAATGAAGTTGGCTTCTCTTGGGTTTTTTCCATCGTATTCTTGGTATTAGTTGTGCATGCGTGCATTTTCCCTGCATTTATTAAAAGCATTAAAGGCATGCGCAAAATGCAAGCTATTGCGCCTAAGATTAAGAAAATACAGCAAAAATATAAAGGCAAAAATGATCCTGCAAGTAAAGAAGCTATGCAGCGTGAAATGATGAAGCTTTATCAAGATAACAAAGCCAATCCTGCTGGTTCGTGCCTACCTATGATGATTCAGGGTCCTGCGTTTATGAGTATTTGGTATACGCTTTCCGTTATTCCTTTTATTGCTCGTGGTAAGCATGCAGCTCTTGGTGCCTTTGATATTGCAACAGCACAGCAATTCATTAAAACTCGCGTATTTGGGGTTGGTGTTGCAGATACTTTTATGACAACTGCTGGCGCAGGTAAAATTGTCATAGTTATATTTGTTGTACTTATGTGTGCTGCAATGTGGTACATGCAATTCAATAATATTCGTAAGAATCTTCCGCCTGAGTCTAAGCAGGGTAGCCAATATACTGTACAAAAGCTCATGATGTGGGGATTCCCGTTGATTTACGTTTTCTCTGCGTTTGCTATGCCATTTGCAATGTTGGTTTACTGGTTAGTAAACAATGTTATAAATATGTTGCGTTCAATTTGGCAGGTTTACGCATTCCCAACTCCTGGATCTCCTGCAGCTGAAGAAAAAGAAAAGCGTGACTATCAAAAAGAAACTGCTCGTCGTGAGCGCGAAGGGTTGCCTTCTATTGAAGAAGAGAATCTTCAAAAAGCTCGTGAAGAAGCTGAGCGTAGAGAGATTGAGGGATTCCAGCGCAAACAGCCACAACGTAAACGTAAGGTGGCAAAGCGCTAGTATTTAGATACATTTTGCGGATATATAAAGTCATTTTTATGACTTGAAAATAAGTTAGTAACTTGGCTTTATTATCCGCTAAACTAGACTTCAGGAATTTGTAAAACGTGAATTTTCTCACGATAAGGAGTAATTAATGGTACAAGATGAGAAGAGGACGGTTGATCAACTCAATGAAGAAGCTGATATTGCCGCAGATTATTTAGAAGGCTTACTCGATATTGCTGATTATGAGGGTGATATTGAGATGGGTGTGCGCAATAATCGCCCAATGATTCAGATTGTTGCAGATGATGACACTGATATTAAGAATTTAATTGGTCGCAATGGTGAGGTTGTCGATGCCTTGCAGCAATTGAGTCGTCTTGCTGTTCAACAAAAAACTGGTGATCGTTCGCATCTTATAGTTGATGTAGATGGATTCTTAAAGCGTAAGCGCCAGCATTTGCGCGATATTGCGTTAGATGCTGTTGATGAGGTGCGTGAAACTGGTGAACCTGTGAATTTGAAGCCAATGAATTCTTTTGAGCGTAAAGTTGTGCATGATACTGTACGTGATGAAGGTTTGCGCTCCCGTTCACATGGGGAAGAACCACGCCGCTATGTAACTGTTTACATGCCTTCAGTTGCTTCTGAAGATGAGAATATTGATGAAATTGACGATGTAGAAGGCGAATATTMWKWAGNATAATTAATTYTTTAGTTTTCACGACCAAGGTAAGATCCGTCACGAGTGTCGACCTTCACCTTTTCGCCTTCACCCACGAAGAGTGGAACCTGGATTTCAGCACCGGTTTCCACAGTTGCAGGCTTAGTACCAGCGTTAGAACGATTGCCTTGCAAGCCTGGCTCAGTGTGAGTAATAGTCAAAATCACGGAAGCTGGAAGTTCAACGCTCAAAGGAGTGCCGTCATGGAAGCTTACGATGCAGTCGGTGCCTTCAAGCAAATACTTGCTCTGCTCGCCAACCAAAACCTTAGGAATATAAACCTGGTCGTAAGTGGTCATATCCATAAAGACGAAGTTGTCGCCATCTTCGTATGAATATTGCAACGTGCGGTTATCAACGGTCTCGAACTCCATCTTCATGCCGGCATTAAAAGTCTTGTCGACAATCTTGCCCGAGAGCACGTTCTTAATGGTGGTACGCACAAAAGCAGGACCCTTGCCTGGCTTCACGTGCTGGAACTTAACGACGGCCCAAAGCTGACCGTCAAGGTTCAAAACCGATCCATTCTTAATATCATTGGTAGTCTGTGCCACGAGTTACCCGTTTCTTTCGCTAATAGGCTGCAAATTAAGCAGCTAAGAAATAAACCTTGCTTATTATGCCACAAAGTGTCAACTTAATATATTTGAAGATTATTTTTCAGCAAATTCAACAGTTTTGAAACAAATTCGGCAACGTCATCTTTATCTGCACTTTTTGTTAAAACAGACACTCCGATCCTGTTCTTGCCCTTCTTAAGAATCAAGAAATAGTTATAAACATTCTTAATTCCTTGACCACGATGAGCCATAACCTCTATGCCGTCTGGAACGTTCACGCCATCAGCAGAAATATCGTAACCCGTCGCATTGGCAATAGTCGAATTTTGCATAGCTTTTGAAAGCATCATCGCAGTATCATGAGAAGAAGTAAGATTTTCGTGACCATCGTTCGATGCATCAATATCACCATATTTGCGAGTAAAAGATGTATTTGCATAGCCATTATCTGACAGCCATTGATCTAATCCGTCTATGCCACCTTGATCATCTAAAAGCTCATTAGCGGAATCATTACTCATTGTCTTAATAACATCTTCACATTTATCTTCATAATCATGATGTGGATTATCCTTAGTATAAAGAACAACAGGGAAGTAAAAACCTACAGCAGGGAATGTTTTACGAGAATTAGAAGACTCATACAATATGCCCTTCTTGCCAGAAATTGCTACAGATACGCTATTATTTGAAGCAAAATTGTTTACTAATTTATTGATTTTTTTGGTATTGAGCTTTTCACTCGCTCCAATAGCGTTATCCTTATCGCTGCTAGTATCACTATCTTCATCGTCTGAATCTAAATCATCATTGGTTAGAACATGCTGCTTAGATTTATTATTTTTTGATTTTGATGATTGTAATTCAGTTTTATTATTTGATTGAGCTGTTCGCGCATTATTTACATACCACCATGCACCAGCACCTATCACCAAAACACAGGCAATAATAGCGGCTATTAAAGTAATAATTACTTTCTTCTTGCGCTTATCATCATCTGAATGAGAATAATTAGCCGGAGCTTCGCCTTGTGCGTAAGGTGAATTATTCATAGAAGGCTGTTCGTTCGAAGAACCCATAATAGGAGAACCTGAAACGCTTAGATTATCCGATAAAGCTTCCTGCGCAGGAAATACAGTAGTAGGCACTTCGTTAGTAGGCAATTCGTATTGTTGATTTTGGATTGCTGACTCGACTGCTGGCGTAACTTCTAAAAGCGCTCCGCAAGTATTGCAAAACTTGCTATTATCATCATTTTTATTACCACATTGCGTGCAGAACATATTCTTCCTTTAAACAAATGCATCTATTGCAACGCATGATTTTACACCAGCCTACAATAAATATTTCAAATTC
>NZ_LWSR01000071.1:0-4880 GCF_001660745.1 Gardnerella sp. 26-12 | reverse complement strand
CTCTTCGTCGGCAGCGTCAGATGTGTATAAGAGACAGTTTTAATTCTATTCTCAATAATTTTTTAATACAATTTTTCACGATCGCAAAATTATCTCAATACTGCACCAATAGAAGAACGCAATTTTAAGCTAGCAGGTATTTGTCCAACTCCATGAGACATATCTGGGAATGCTGGTTCAGGCCCATGATTCATTAATCTCAAAGCTTCACGCACTGCCAACGACCCTAATTGCTGCATATCGAGACTCACAGTTGTAAGAGGTGGGAAAAAATCACTTATTGCCGGAATATCGCCGAAACCAACAACACTAATATCACTCGGAATTTTCAAACCGTGCTCATACAAGGAACGCACAACTCCTACTGCCTGCTCATCGCTTGAAGCAACAATAACAGTCGGCAATGCAATGCCATCTATACCAAATTTCTCAATCATATGATTCATTCGCGCGTAACTTTCAGAAGACTTCCACGAAGTACATTGCACAATATGCGAATGAATACCTTGAGCAGTTGAAAGTGAACGCCATGCAATGAGTCGCGTTGCAGCACCTCTCCATTGTGAAGGACCTGCTATATAAATGGCATTTCGATGTCCATAATGCGCAATAAGTGACACAATATCGTTCATTGCGCGAGATTGATTAATCCCAATCATTGAATACTCAACGTTGCTATGAGAACGCAACATATTCATGCCTTCATGCGCGCTTATTGCACCATGAGTAGCAGTAACACATACGCACGGCTTAAGAATACGCGTACGACACAGTGACGTAAATATTGCGTCTGTTGGAGCGTCAATTATTAATCCGTCGACATTTTGCTCTTCAAAACTCTCGCATAAATCTTGAATATCACTTTGTTCACATAACGTTTCGTTGACCATGCTAATAGAAAGAAAAAGACCACGAGATTTTGCTTGCGCTTCTATAGGAGCAATGATGTTTCGAGATGTTCTATTTTCTGCACCAACGATAAGCCCTAAAGTACGCGACCTCTTAGTCGCTAATGCGCGCGCTGAATTACTTGGATAATACCCAAGTTGCTCAATAACTCGCAGAACTTTAATTCGCGTGTTAGCAGAAACATCAGGAGAATTATTAATAACGCGAGAAACAGTTTGATGACTTACGCCAGCAGCATGCGCAACATCGATCATTGACACGCGTTTTGCTTCATTTTCTGCCATATATACCCCTCGCTTATAAATGCCAAGACAATCTATGCAAATCGCTAGGTCCTACTTTTTTAATGGCATTGCGATGAGCTAAAGAGCCGTAACCCTTATTACTTGCCCAATCGTAGGCTGCATATTTCGGATTTTTAGCAAGAGATACCATAAGATTATCCCTAGTAACTTTTGCCAAAACTGCAGCTGCAGCTACGCTCGCACACTGTCTGTCTGCTTTTACTAAAGTATGGACTTTTACAGGCTCAGGAATGTAAGGAGCGTCAAAAGTATTTGCGACTTTGTCAATATAATCGCAAGGTCCATCCAATATTGCTGCAATACGAGTGTTTTCTTTTTTACTTATTTGAATATCTTCCTCGACTTTTGCGATTGCTTTCAAAGCCGCAACGCCAAGCGTATAACTAATACCCCACTCATCTATTTCTTTATTAGTACAAGATCCAACAGCCCAAGAAGTACACCATTTTTGCAACGGTTCATAAAGCTCTCCTCGACGCTTTTCACTCAGCAATTTAGAATCAGCTAAGCCTTCAGGCATATAGTTTTCTTTTACTTGCTTAATTCCAATAACTGCAGCTCCTACCATCACAGGACCTGCAAGAGAGCCTCTTCCTACTTCATCAAGACCAATAACCCAATCATAGCCTTCGCAAAGCAAATCTTGCTCATATTTAAATGATGGAACAAGCGGTATATTGGATGATTTATTTGACATAATTAAAATTAGTTTGTATAAGTTTTGCTAATACAATTGCTCTAATACGATTGTGTTAATAACATTGCGTTAACAACATTGCGTTAATACTTTTATTTTGCAGGACGATCAGGCACATCTTTAAAATCATCATGGTGTTCGTCTAAAAGACCAATTCGATCAAGCGGCCACGATCTAAACACAGCAACGCCCTCGATTTTGGAAATCGGAACTAAGCCATCATCGCCATCATTGCGATGATATCGTGAATCCGCAGAATTAGAACGATTATCGCCCAAAACAAACACGTGACCAGCTTTAACTTTTACTTTAAACGGAAAAGCACTCGGGTCAACACCAGGACGAATATAGGAAGATTCTCGTATTGGAACACCGTTTACAACAATAGGCTGTCCAGCGCCTTTACACTCAACAGTATCCCCAGGCAAACCAATAAGACGCTTAATTAAATCCTTGCCAACAACACCGGAAGAATTTTCACCACTCAACCAATGTGCAGGATCCTCAAAAACAACAATATCTCCACGCTTTAATGGGAATAAGCGCGGAGTTAGCTTAGTCGTAATAACATAATCGCCAATATGAATAGTATCTAGCATAGAGCCAGAAGGAATTGTGTAAGCTCCAAATAGGAACACACGAATAAGTATCACTACTAATACTGGAATACCGAACCATGTTATAGCATCGCGCAAAGTTAGGCGGTCATTTTTAGCACGCTTAGAATGTGCAAAATGCTTACCTTTTCTATTTTTGCGCTTAAACATGCGAGAGCCGGAAGGTAAATCTCCTTCCGGCTCTGGCGGAACCGGTGAAGGATCTATACCATGACCCGCTACTGAAACGATATGAGTATCGCTAATTTGCGTGTCATCAGTCATAACAAATACCCTTCACATAAGTTCTATTTTACTTAGCAGAGTTATCGCGACGCTCAGCAATACGAGCAGCCTTACCACGCAAAGCGCGCAAGTAGTACAGCTTAGCGCGACGAACGCGACCGCTACGAACCAGCTTAATCGAATCGATAGCTGGAGAATGAAGTGGGAAACGACGCTCAACACCAGTGCCGAAGCTCACCTTACGAACAACGAAAGTTTCACGCACGCCAGCACCCTTACGAGCAATCACAACGCCGGTGAAAGTCTGAATACGAGTGTTGTTGCCTTCCTGAATCTTAACGTTGACGTCAACGGTATCGCCAGGACGGAAAGCTGGAATTTCTTCAGCAGCCTTAAGATGCTTAGCATCAAATGCTTCTACAGCATTTACCATAATATTCCTCCATCGCCGCCGCATATCGACGCATAGTAAGCGTTAGCAACAAATGTGCTACGCAAATCTTTCCCCAAAAAGTTCGCTTTTTAGGGGGCTTCCGATCCGCGCAATCTTAAATAAGAAGCGACTAGACCTAAAAGATAAAAGAACTATGCGGCATCCCTTTATCGAAAGCATACAAGTACCAAATTTATGCTCAATAATGGACATTATTGAGCATAATTCCGCACTATTCCGCACTATTTCAGCGCACAACTCCATCGAGAGGAGCAGTTTCAACTGTACGAGTCAACTCGTCATCATCAGCGTCATAATCAAACAACTCGCCGTAACGACCCCAGCTAATTGCAATATCAAACTGTTGACGCGCCAAAGCATCCGTGTGCTTACTGCGCAACAAATCCAAAATCAGCTCGCCACGAAGCTTTCCGTTACGATTCCTACTCAAAGCTTGATCAATTGCGTGCACAAGAGACGCATGTTCAATCGCAAGACGAGCAAAAACTTGCTTACTGTGCAAAATATCGGCATTATGCCACTCTTCACCCTCAGAAGTGATAGTAATATGACCATTTTCTGCAGTAAGCAAATTAAGCATCGTGCCAGCATCAACAAGTGGGAACAAATCATCAATCTCAAACGACAAATCAGCTGCCAAATCAGCCAAATCAATACCATCTGGGCTTTCAGAAATCACGTCAAGCAAACCAGCCATACCACCTGGTGTAGCGTTTGGAAGCAAACGAACAGCCACAGGCTCTGCCTTTGCCTCACCTGCTTCAGCTTCATCCTCACTTTGCTTATCTTCATCTTCATCGTCATGGTGGCGCTGAATAAGCATATCTGCAATTGCTGCAGCTTCGTTATCTTCAGCATCTTCATTAGTTGCATTATTTGCTTGATCTTGAGAATCAGCATCTTCGGAAGCGTCTTGCTCTGCAGTGCTTTCTGGAGCAGAACCAGTCAAAATAGCATACAAATTATCAACCATCGCTTCAAATTCAGCACTGTGCTTATCTCGAGGACGAGGCAAATCAACATTCACATCAGCAATTAAGTGACCTGGATGAGATCCAAGAACCACAACGCGATCAGCCATTTGCACAGCTTCTTCAATATTGTGCGTCACAATAAGCACAGACTTAATATCTCGCTCCTCGCTAGACCACAACTTAAGAACTTCCTGACGCAAGTTTTCAGCAGTAAGCACATCGAGAGCAGAGAACGGCTCGTCCATAAACAATGCATCTGGTCTCAGCACCAACGCGCGCGCAATACCAACTCGCTGACGCATACCGCCGGAAAGTTCCTTAGGATACGCTGTTTCAAAGCCATCCAAACCGATTGCATCAATTGCAGCTAAAGCAAGCTCAGTACGCTTTTCTTTACTAACACCTCTAGCACGCAAGCCAAGTTCCACATTGTCTTGTACTGTAAGCCACGGCATAAGAGCGAAGGTTTGAAATACGATTGCAACTCCTGGGTTTGGGCCTGTCAGCTCGCGTCCGCGATATGTTACTGTGCCTTCTGTTGGCTGCACAAGACCAGCCATTGTGCGTAGAAAAGTTGATTTTCCAGCACCAGAACGTCCCAATATTGCCACGATTTCACCCTCGCGAAGAGTGAAAGAAATATCGTGCAAAACGTGCTGAGTAGTGCCTGTCTCTTATACACATCTGACGCTGCCGACG
>NZ_LWSR01000070.1:0-4937 GCF_001660745.1 Gardnerella sp. 26-12 | reverse complement strand
GTCAGATGTGTATAAGAGACAGTTATTATTCATCATGACAAGTTTTATCGGAAATATTCCGAATAAATGGCATTGAAAATGTATTTATTTCTTTGTTATGCTCAAAATGACTGCTGACATAAGTTAGACATGAAGGCCGCTACGAGCAAGGAGTAACAAATATGGTAACGGTCAAGAAAAAATCTGCCGCAGCAATCGCAGGATTTGTTTTGTTCCTGCAAGGTCCAATGCCAGCATGGGCGCAAGAAGCTGCTGAGGTTGTACAAAATACGCAAGCTCAAACAGAGGTGACTGCAAAAGCATCTACTGAAGAAGCAATTGAAAAAGCTGAAGAGCAGGTTCAGCAATTAGAAGCTCAAATTGAAGAGTATAAGAAAAAAGTTGCAGAATTTGACGATCTTTTAAATAAAATCTCTGAAACTGAAAAAAGATTTGAAAACGTTGAGAAAGATAAGGGAAAGGAACTTTTAGAAGCTGAAAATGCATTGAAAATGGATTCCGAAGCTGCAAAAGTAAAAATTGCAGAATTTGAAAAATCCAAAGAAGAAAAGGATAACGAACTTATTGGATTAAAAGCCGCATATGAACTTTTAAAAGAGCAATATGATAATGCAAAATTAGCTCTTGATGCTTTGCAAAGTGACGAAGAAGAAAAAAGTCAAACAAAAGAAAGAGCTGCAGCTAACATAAAACAATATGAATCACAGATTTCAGATCTTCACAAAGAAGTAGATAATCTTAAGGAATCTATTGCAAGTGATTCTGCTCAAATTAAAGAGTATGATACAAAAATCAGTGAATTAGAATCTGCATTAGAAAAAGCTGATCCAAACGATGCCGGTAATATTTATTCTCTAGCGGACCAGTTTAGAAAAGTCTCTAATGATCAAGTTTCGCTTAGCAAAAAAGTTGAAGAAAATAAGAAACTTGTTGCTGATAAAGAAAGAGCTTTGAACGAATTAGAGACTCTTTTCACAACAGCAAAACAAGAATTTGAAAAAGCAGATGAAGAACTTAAAAAGATTAAAGATCAAATTGATGAGTCTAAGAAAAATGTAGCTAGTAAGCTTGAAGCTTCTAACAGTAAAGATTCTGAAGTAAAGAAAGCAGAGTCTGAAACAAAGCTTCTTAATAATATTATTGAGAACTATAAGTTAGTTGACGACAAAAAGAAACTAGATGAAAAAATTAAATCATTAAGAAATGGCTTTGAAGGCGCTAAAACATTTAAAAACAATCAGATTCAGCAGAAAACTGAGAAAAGTGATTTAAAGAAGAAAGCTGAGGATTCTTTAAAGGACGCAGAAAAGAATCTTGAGGAAGCTAGAGTTAAAGTTGCTGCCCTCAAAGCTCAATTGGAACAGGAAAAAGTTCAAAAGAATCAGCAAAGTGGTAGCAGCTCTGATGGTAATAATAATGCCAAAGAATCTGAAAAACAGACTAATCCTGTTGCTCCAGTACCTTCTGATTCTGAATCTAAAGAGCATGTTGCTCCAGTACCTGTACCTCCTGAAGCATCTGCTCCGAAAGTAACTGCTCCAGTTCCTACAGTGCCTGAATCTAAGATTCCAGCTCCGTCTATTAAAGCTCCAGCTATGCCACCTGCTTCTGTTGTTCCTGCTACCCCAGTAGTGCCAGCAGTTCAGGTTGAAGATAATTCAGCTCCTGCAACGCCTTCTGCACCTGTAGTTCCTGTAGCACCTGCAGAAAATCCTACTGTTGCAAATACTCAGAAGGCAGTAACTCCAGCTGCTGAATTGGTTAAAAGTGTTTCTTCCGCAGTTGCATCTCATGCTCCAGCTGCTGCTAGTACTTCAGCTGCTGTGGCTCCGTCGAACAATACTTCGCAAGCAGATAAGTCAACTGAATCTCAAGTTTCAGAAGAAAACTCGAAGAAGCCTGAAGATAATAATGGTGAAACTGAGGAAGTTGAAGAAAAGACTCCTGTTGAAAGCAATAAGCCACAAGCTCAAGCTAGTGCTACAGCCGAGAACAAGTCTTCTGGCAATATGCTTAGCAATATAATGTTGGGTGTTTTGGGTGTGCTAACTATTTCTGGAGCTGCTGCTGCCGGCGTTACTGTTATGCGTCACCGTCGCCTTCCGAGAGCATAAATTAAAAAACTACTCGGTACGTTGATAATCTAAATTTGCGGCTATTTGTGTCTATGCATAAATAGCCGCAGATTTATATGCTTACGGCTTAACTAAGCCATTTTCATAAGCGAAAACTACAGCCTGCACGCGGTCTCGAGCACCGATTTTTCCTAAAATATGCGCAACATGAGTTTTAACTGTTGGCAAACTAATAAATAGTTTGTCAGCAATTTCCTGATTTGAAAGTCCGTGAGCAATTTCAACAAGAACTTCGCGTTCTCTATCAGTAAGTTCTGTAATAGCTGAATTTGTGTACGCGCAGCTTTGTGTTGCTTGCGCAGCCGGATTTGCTTGTACATCGTAACTTTCTTGTGCAGCGTAATTCGCAGTGTAATTCGCAGCACTGTTTTCTGTAGTATTTGTTGCTACTTTGCCTTGCTGAATCATATTTTCAATCAAACGCTTCGTAGCAGTCGGAGCAATAATTGCGTTTCCTTGATACACTGTTCGTATTGAATTAAGCAAAGTTTCAGGTTCAGTATCTTTCAAAAGGAACCCGGAAGCACCAGCATGAATTGCAGCCATAACATATTCGTCTAAATCAAAAGTTGTTAGAATAATAATTTTAGTATTTTCGTTAGTTTTTTGCTGCAGAATTTTGCGAGTTGCTTCCAATCCGTCCATTACAGGCATGCGAACGTCCATAAGAATAATGTCTGGATTTTGGCTTTTAGAAAGCTCCACAATTTGTGATCCATTAGAAGTCTGAGATACAACGTGCATATCTTGCTGCGAATTTATTACCATCGCAAATCCTGCTCGCACAAGCTCCTGATCGTCTGCTATTGCAACGCGAATTACTTCATTGTTTTCCATATTTTCCATAGTATCAACTTACTATTGCTTATTTAATGCGTTGTGTTGAATTTGCTCATCAAGTGGGGCAGCAGGGCGAATAGCAATCTCAGTTACATTCGCAGCATTA
This sequence comes from Gardnerella sp. 26-12, assembly GCF_001660745.1. Classification (NCBI taxonomy): domain Bacteria; kingdom Bacillati; phylum Actinomycetota; class Actinomycetes; order Bifidobacteriales; family Bifidobacteriaceae; genus Gardnerella; species Gardnerella sp. 26-12. The sequence goes on along the minus strand of NZ_LWSR01000070.1, from coordinate 1,856 downwards.
TTTGCTGAATGAACGCTTGAACCTGTTTCTCGCAAAACTCCAAGCAATTTTCGCATATATTTCAGTGCCGAACGACCTTCATCTCCAATATTTTTAAAGGCTTTACTAATTTCTTCACTTTGTTCCTGTGATTGCTTTGGTTCTGATAACTTTCGATTTTCTGCATTGCTATTTGTTTTTTCGTATTTATTTAGCATATCAATTCCGCTATTTGCGGCATCGATTACTTTATGCAATGTAATAGCAACTTTTTGCTGAATATTTGAGCTAAGTCGTTGCCTTTCTGCGTTAGCTGCAAGTACTTCTAGCTGTTTTTGCTCTTGCTCTAATTCTGTTCTGCGCGCTTTTAGAATCAGCAAATTATTGTCATCGTTTCTGCGGGAATAAGCAAATGCAATGGCCGCAAAACAAATTAACGCAACTATAAAACCAAAAACTAATCCAACGGACGCAAATTGCATAAAGTCATAAAAATTGGTTGTGGCAATATTTGATGTAAAGAATCGTATTGGAGTTTCAGTTTGTGGAATATTTTTTGATGAAATACCAATTTTTACGGCGAAAATAGCAGATTCGGCAAGCACTACTGCGCTAACCCATTGCCATGCGCGTTTTTTACCGTAGAGCACAGCAGCGTAAATAATATTTGGTATGAAAAAATTAGCGAATAAAATATTCGGCAAGAGTATAAGCTGTATTGCAGAAAATACTGCTGCAACAATTGCGCATGCGGTTGGAGCTTTTCTGCGAAACATGAATGGCACCATGGTTGTAAGAGTAAATACTTTATAAAGTATTTGTAATGAAAGCGAGTTGGAATATTGTGAAGACATTCCAACTCCAACAATAAAATCGTAGGTTGGCAGAAAGAGCATCATAACAACCCAAGGTGATGCATAAATAATGTCTCCAATAAGCCAATGTTGTTCAAACCATTGTGATACTTTCTCAATCCTATTTTTTGAAGTATTTGCTTCTGGTAAAACGTATGGCAAAACGTTTGTCGAAACTTCCGATGATGTTGAAACGTTTGCATTTTCCGGTTTTGTTTGTGCTTCTGCTTGATTATTAACTTTTGCATTCTTATGAGTAACGTTATGAATACTATTTAATACAGAAGCAGTACTGTTTGACTGGTCTGCGCTGTAGGAATATGGAATAAAAGCAACAATACTAAACGTTCCATCATTCATTTTTCCATAATCAAGCGTTCCGTGAAGATTTTCAATTCGCTCTTTCATGCCAATCAAACCATAACCGTTTTTATGTGGCGCACCGCTATTTTGCTCTTGATTAGCTTCTAGCTTGTTTATTTCATTTGTAATTTTTAGTGTTAAGCCTTGGTTCTTCCACTGTTCGTGAATGTTTATTTTAATGCCATCTCCTGCATGCTTTCGAATATTAGTAAGAGACTCCTGAACAACGCGGTATGCAACGGTTTGTGCGTCCGCGTTAAGCCTATTTTGAGAATTTATGCCATCAACAGTGTGCCAAAAAATATTTTTAGGAGATGCAATTTTTGCTTGCTCAATAAGAGAAGGCACGTGATTGAAGTCCAATTGACCCGATGGAGCGTCTGTTAAAGCTTCTAGAAGTCGGCGCATATCGTGAACGGCTCGCTCGGCTTCATTTTTAATAATATGCATTGTTTTTTTAGCAAGCGAAATATCTTTGGTTGCTGCATAACGACCACCATCTGCTTGCACAATAATAATAGAAAGCGTGTGGGCAACAATATCGTGCATATCTCTTGCAATTCTTGCGCGTTCTGCAGTAACAGCAATGTGTTGAGCTTTTCGGCGGTACGCGCGAATAGAATTATTGTGATCTTGCAAAAGTTGAATAGCTGTCTCTTA